>NZ_JBPGXO010000020.1:0-74560 GCF_056755555.1 Luteibacter sp. SVR4-7G
GTCTCGCACTGCGCGTAGCGGCGGACGAAATCCAGCCGGTAATCGACGTGGTCGACCACGATGACCCGCCCTGCTCCCATCAGCCAGGCGCAACGGGCGGCGATGATGCCGATCGGTCCGGCGCCGAAGATCACGACGGTGTCGTTCTCGCGGATGTCGCCCATCTCGGCGGCCTGGTATCCGGTGGGGACGACGTCGGTCAGCAGCACGGCATCCTCGATGTGCATGCCCGGCGGGATCACCGTCGGTCCGATGTCGGCGAACGGCACGCGGACGAACTCCGCCTGGCCACCGTCGTATCCGCCCGTGGTATGCGAATAGCCGTAGATGCCACCGACCGCCGTGGCGGCTGGATTCACGTTGTGGCAGTTGCTGTAGAGCTCGCGCTGGCAGAAGTAGCAGGTGCCGCAGAAGATGTTGAAGGGCACCAGCACGCGGTCGCCGACCTTGAGGTTCCTGACCCCGGAGCCGACGTCGACGACCTCGCCGACGAATTCGTGGCCGAAGATCGAACCTACCCGCGTATCCGGCACCAGCCCGTGGTAGAGGTGGAGATCCGAACCGCAGATGCACGAACGCAGCACTCGCACGACCGCGTCCAGCGGATGTTCGATGACCGGATCGGGAACCTGGCGGGCGCTCACGCGATAAGGGCGCCGGTAAGTGGTGGCAAGCATCGTCGACTCCGCTGGCGAGGACCTCGTGCATCCTTCGATGCGCGTTGTCACCGGAGCGCCAAGGCCGCGTGCCTCGGTGGAACACATCGCCGAACGTCTTCACCGACGTGTGCCCCTCCTTCATCGCGGAAGCACGTCGGCTGAATGCAGGTGGGGTACGCTCCGGAGGGTTTCCAGACGTATCGGAGATTCCCGTGACGACTCAGACTATGGATCGCGTGGTCATTACCGGCGCGAGCAGCGGCATCGGTTTGCACCTCGCCCACCGCTTCGCGGCTCACGGCCACCCGGTGTGCCTGATCGCGCCGGAAGCGTCCGAGCTTGACGCGCTGGCGGCCGATCTCGAACGGCGGCATGGCGTGGAGACCCTGCGCATAGCGGTGGACCTGGAGCGCAAGGAATCGTTCGCCGCGGTGGAGACCGCGCTGGAAAGCGCGGGATGGGACATAGGCATCCTCGTCAATAACGCCGGGCACGGCTTCAAGGGCAACTATGCCGAGGTCCCGCTGGCGACCCACCTGTCGATCGTCCGCCTCAACATCGAGGCCGTGCTTCGCCTCACCTCGGCCTTCCTGCCGCGCATGGTCCGCAACGGTCACGGCCGCATCCTCAACACGGCTTCCATCGCGGGTTTCGAGCCCGGGCCGACGATGTCGGTGTACCACGCCAGCAAGGCCTTCGTGCTCTCCTGGAGCGAAGCCATCGCCACCGAACTCGAGGACACGGGCGTCACCGTCACGGCGCTTTGTCCCGGCCCGACGGACACGGATTTCTTTCCGAAGGGCGACCTCGAGGACAGCTTCGCCTTCCAGAAGGCGAACCTCATGGACCCCGAGGAAGTCGCGCAGGCTGGCTATGAGGCCGTCATGGCCGGAGAGCGCGTCGCGGTAGTCGGCGCGGTTAACAAGGCGATGGTGTTCTCCCGCCGGTTCATGTCCGAGCACATGCAGTCGCGCATGAACGAGAAGATGTACGAAGACGTCGAGTCGCCGCGGCGGGTGCGCGGCGACAAGGAATCGCCGCCACCCGCCTGAGGCGCCGGCGCCGTCAGCGCTTGGCTTCGACGTCGGGCGTGGCGTCCCTCACAAGGAACTCTTCGGTCAGCTGCGGAAGGTGTTCGAGCACCCACTCGGCCATCGCCTGCTCCTGGGGAAGGATCTGTTCGCACACGCGCTTGGTCTCGAGGTCGCCCACGGTCTGGGCTGCCGCGATGAGCGCGGTGTAGGTCGCGATCTCGAGGTTCTCGAAAACGTAGCTGGAAATGGCGCCCTTCACGATCTCGTCGGAGTTGGTCATGCCGCCGGCCGCCTGGCCGAAAGCGGCCATCTTGCCCATGATGTCTTTCATGGCCGACGGCGAGCCGCCGAGGCGTTCGATGCACTGTTTCAGCAATGCCTGCTGATCGAGCGTCTCTTGCAGGTGCTGCTCGATGCGCTGTTTCACGATCGGGTAATGCTCGATGCGGGAGGCCTGCGCCTTCAGCATCTGCTCCGCCTGTTGCTCCATCGCGTGGGCATCGCGAAGCCAGTCGAGGAGGTTTTCGCGCATGTCGGCCATGGTGTCGCTCCTGTCGGTATCGGTGGGTAGGAGCGGTAATGCTTCCCAAAGGGACGTGCAGCGCGCAGCGAGGCGGCGTGACGGCGCGATGACACGCGGCCTGCCTGGTTCAGCAGAGTAAACGCCGCCCTCACCCGCGATGTCCGCCCTATGCACCTGGCTTTGGAAAAGATGACGAACCACGCAACCGACCAGGAGTGCAGCCGGCAATGTTCAATCACAATAAACGACTCCAGTACACCGTCCGCGTCAACGAATCCAATCCCGGCCTGGCCAACCTGATGCTCGAGCAGTTTGGCGGTCCGCAGGGCGAACTGGCCGCCGCCATGCGCTACTTCACGCAGGCACTGGCCGAGGAGGACCCGGGCCGCAAGGACATGCTCCTCGATATCGCGACCGAGGAGCTGAGCCATCTCGAGGTGATCGGCTCCATCATCGCCATGCTGAACCGCGGTGCGAAGGGCATGCTCGCCGAGACGGTCGACCAGCAGGCCGAGATGTATCGAGCCCTGCAGGGCGCGGGCAACGATAGCCACGTGACGCAGATCCTCTATGGTGGCGGGCCCTCGCTGGTCAACTCCGCCGGCGTGCCATGGAACGCGGGCTACGTGGACACCATCGGCGAACCGACGGCCGACCTGCGTTCCAACATCGCCGCGGAAGCGCGCGCGAAAATCGTCTATGAGCGCCTGATCAACGTGACCGACGATCCCGGCGTCCGCGACGCGCTCACCTTCCTCATGACGCGCGAAATCTCCCACCAGAAATCGTTCGAGAAGGCGCTGTACTCCATGGACAAGAGCTTCCCGCCCGGCAAGCTCCCCGGCGATCCCCGTTTCAGCGATACCTACGTCAACACCTCGCGCGGCGAAGGCGACCGCACGGGTCCCTGGTGCGAGGGCAAGGGATTCAGCAAGGTCATCACGCCGACCGAGGACAGCCTGCCCGTCGACGGCGGCGACGGTCACGCGGAGGTCGGACTGTCGGCCGAGGAACAGACGGCGATCGATGCCTTCATCGTCCGTGGCAAGTCGGATCCGACGAGGGACCCGGTGACCGGCGCGGACCTTGGCACGCTGCAGCAGGAAGCGGCGCGCTGACTCGAGCAGGGGCCGCCACACGGCCCCTGCTTTCCCGCCATGCCGCGCTCGCACGCATGGCGCGCGGGACGATGTCCGCGGCATTCGTTACCGCCGGCGAGGCAGCTCCACTGCTTCGCATCCGACGCCGCACAGGCGTCCGAGCAGGTCGTCCAGCCGGAGCTCCGCGTCCGCGGCGGCCCGTGTCCTCCGGCAGATGTGGATGTCATCAGCCATCGCCTGGAGCTCGAAGCCCGCAGAGCGCAGCATCGCGCGCATCGCCGGCGGGTTCGGTACCCACCAGTTGCTGGGATCGCCGGCGAGTTCGCGTTCGATGAAGGCCAGCTTGGGCCACGCCTCCTCACGCAGCCTGTCGCGCCCGAGGTAGCCGGGATCCGAGGTATCCATTTCGTCCGCCGGCCCGCCGGTGGCGAGACTTTGGAACAGCAATAAGCCGTCGGACATCGAAGCGGCGATGTCCAGCCCCAGCAAGGGATAGCGCAAGTGGTAGAACACACCCATGAACAGCACGATGTCATAGCGCTCGCCCGTGCTCGCGAGTCCATAGACGTCGCCTTCCCGCAATACAAGCCGCTTGCCCAGGTCGAATTGCGCGGCTGCCCAGGCGGCCTGGCGCAAATAATGCGGATCGTGGTCGATGGCGGTGACCTGCGCGCCGCGGCGCGCCAGCTCGATGGCGAAGTATCCCGCATTGCAGCCGATGTCGAGCACGCGCTGCCCGTCGAGGCGCGGCGGCAGGCAGGACGCGAGCGCCCGCCATTTGTACGCCGGGTAGTCGCCGAGGGGATGGTCGGGCGCGGTCTGCCGTCCGTCGGGCAGGTGCAGGTTGTGGAACCACGGTCCGAGTTCGTGGATGTCTTGCGCCGAGGCCTCCGCCTGGGCGGGATGCGATTGCAGCGTCTTCAGGCCGGACATGGGCTCACCTACGCCGTGGCGGAGAGATCGCGCGCGGCGGCCGCCGCAGCGATGAGCGAGGCCAGCTGGTGGGCGCGGTGCGCCGCCGTGTGGCCGTCCATCACGCGTTCGCGGGCGCGCCGCCCCATGGTCACGCGTTCGGCTTCCGGCATGTACCTGAGCACGTCGAGCACGTCGTCCGCATCGCGCACCAGCAGGATCTCGCTCCCCGGTTCGAACAGCGACTCGATGCCTTCCCAGGCGTCCGAGACGATGGCCGTCCCGCACGCCGCGGCTTCGAAGAGGCGAACGCTGGGCGACCAGCCGGCGCGGATCATGTCGTCGCGGGTTACGTTGAGGGTAAAGCGCTGCGCGTTGTAGAAGGCCCGGTGCTCCGCGGGCGGGACGTGATCGGTACGCATGACGTTCGCGGGCCAGTCGATGGAAGCCGGATACATGGGACCCGCGACGGTGAAGCGGCCTTCGCTCCAACGCCGAGCCGGCGAGATCAACAGCGATTCCACGCGAGGCTGCCGGTCCACGCTGTAGGTACCGAGGTAGCCCAGGTCCCAGCGCACCGCTGCCGGTTCCGGAAAATAGGCTTCCGGATCGAAGGCGCAATAGAACGCGTGGGCATGCCGCGCCCCGTAGGTATCGCGCAACCGTTGCAGGGTCGGTCCGCCGGTGAAGGACAGGTACAGGTCGTAACCGGCGATCTGTCGCGACGCCAGGTACTCATGCTCTCCGGCCGCGAGTTTAGCCAGGGTCACTGGCGTGTCGATGTCGTAGAACCCCGTCAGTCCCGCTGCTGTCTGCTGCACCCAGTCGCCCACTGCCTGACCGTCGGGGACGTAGGAGCCCACGATCACCGCGTCGGCGGCACGCACGAGTGCGGTGAAGCGCGTCCGCAGGTCGTCCAGCGATGCGTAGAGCCTGGTCTGCCCATAGGGTGGCTCGGGCAGGTCGCGATGCATCGCATACCACGGCACGTCCCTCTCGAGGAAACTTACCCGATGACCTTGCCGGGCCAGTTCCCGCAGCAGCCCGCGGTAGGTCGTGGCGTGGCCGTTGCCCCAGGACGACGTGATCGACAACCCGATGAATACGATGTCCATGCCGGTCGTTCTCATGCGACGGCCGCGCGTGCCGCGGCGGCGGTCGCGCGTCCATCCAACAGGGCCTCGATCTGGCGCGCCCGGTGCGCATAGGTATGTTCCGCCCGCACCCGCTTCAGGGCCGCCGCGCCTATGGCACGTGCGCGCTCGTCGCTCAGGGCGTCGAGGTGGGCGGCGACGTCTTCGCCTCCCTCCGCCACCAGCACTTCCGTGCCCGGCTCGAGGAAGCTCTCGATGCCTTCCCATGCGTCGGTGATCAGGCACGCGCCCGCCCCCGCCGCTTCGAAGACACGGGTGGCGGGTGAATGGCCATAGCGGGCCATCGACTCGCGGCTGATGTTGAGCACGGCACGCGGCGACACGTTGAAGGCATTGTGGTCGCGCGTATACACGTGGCCGACGTACCTGACGTTGTCCGGCATGGCCTTGTCGTCCCAGCCGCTTCCTCCCAGGATGAAGCGCAATTCCGGGCGCGCCGCTGCGGCGGCCAGGAAGAAGCGCTCCACGCGCGCCTCGCGGTCGGGCAGCCTGTTGCCGAGGAAGCCGAGGTCTGCGGCGAAACCGGGCCGGTGTGGTACCGGGTGGTGGGTGTGCGGGTCGAGCGCGTTATACACCGGCTCGCAATGGCGCGCGCCCAGCGCCGTGTATGCCGCCACCACCGGGGCTCCGCCGCCATAGGTGCAGATCAGGTCGAACTGCGGGATCAACCGCCGGAACGGGTTGGAAGGGTCCGCGTTCACGCTGTCGAGCGTCGCCGGTGCGTCCACGTCCCAGAAGATGACCGTATTGCCCGGACGCTTGAGGCTCAGAACGCCCTCCTCCAGGGTCCGGTCGAGTACGCCGACGCCACTGGTCTTCACGATCACGTCGGCCGACGAGGCATCGTCGAGCATCGCGTGGGTCGAGTCGGTGGTCGGTGGGTACACGACGACCCTCGCCCACTCGGGATCGTCCATATCCCGGTGCGCCTGCCTGCCATACGCATCGGGTTCGTAGAAGGTGACCAGGTGGCCTCGTTCGTGGAGGTGACGGATGAGCCCGCGGTAATACGTAGCGGCGCCGTTCCAGTATGCCGAGACAAGGCTCGATCCGAAGAAGGCGAACTTCATGCGTAGGTCCTCGCGGTGGGAGTGGGTGCCAGGGATGCATGGACGGCCAGCAGTTCATCCACGCGGTGCGCGCAGGTGTGGCGCTCGCGAATCCGCTGGAGTCCATGCGCGGCCAGTTCGTCGGCCATGCCAGGGTCTTCTTTCAGCGCGCGCATATGGCGCCGCATCCCGGCACCGTCGCGGGCGACCAGGAAATCCGTGCCGGGACGGAACAGGCCCTCCACGTCATTCCAGGGCGCACTGACCAGGGGAACGCCGCAAGCCAGCGCTTCGAAGGGCCGGATGGTGGGAATGCCGGGCAGCGAACGCACGTACGGACCACGCGGCACGTGCACGGTGAAACGGTGGGACGCGAAGGCGACGGGCACGGCGAAGTTGGGCAGCCAGCCCTGGTAGTCCAGCCGCGTGTCGCGCAACGCCGCCAGCGCATCCGGCGGGTAGCGAACGCCGTGGATGGTTCCGTCCAGACCCAGCTCGCGCGCAGGGTCGAGCAGGAATTCATGGAGTTCGGCCGTACGTTCGCCGTCGCCCCAGTTGCCGATCCAGACGAGGTCGCGCGTCCGCTCCGCGCCGTCGAGCGGGTGGAATACGCGCGTGTCGGCCGCTTCGTGCCATGTCCATGCCCGCGCGGCCCAGCCATGGCGCAGGTACATCTGGCGGATGACTTCGCCGAAGGCCAGCACGCCGTCGTAATGCGCGAGCTCATAAGCCGCCATCGCCGCGGGATCGCTCACCGCGCGGTGGTGGGTGTCGTGGAACAGCAGCCGGTAATGCGCGTTGTCACGACGATGCCGGCCTATCCGCGCCACGAGCTCGTGCGTGTTCCATTCGTGGACCAGGACCAGCGTGGCATTCTCGAGCACGGCGTCCAGGTCGAGGTTGCCGGGGTCGTACACATGGCTGCGCAGCATCGGGTAGGCCTGGTGGAAAGCGTCGAGCGGCCCCCTCCCCTGTTCGGCGACCAGCGATTCCACGCTCCAGGCATCCTTCGGTTCGTATACCTCGACCTCGATACCGCGCGACAGCAATTCGCATGCCACGCCGCGCAGGAAGTGCGCGTTGCCATGGTTCCAGTCCGAAACGAGCGAGTGGTAGAACATCACGACGCGCATGGTTTCTTTCCCTCCCGCGCTAGTTGCCCATAGGTCTCGCGCCACCGGGCGACCATGCGCTCCGCCGAGTAACGGCGGGCGTGCCTGCGGGCGCGCACGCCGCGGGAATGCAGCGTGCGCCGGTCGCGCGCCAGCGCGTTTATGGCCGCGGCGATCGCCGCGGGATCGTCGGGGGATACATATACTGCGTTGTCTTCCCATAGTTCGCGCAGCGAAGGAATGTCGCCGAGCACCAGCGCGCACCCCGCGAAGGCCGCTTCGAGCACGGACAGGCCGAAGGGCTCGTAGCGGGCCGGGAGGACGTAGATCGCCGCGTGCGCGAACTGCCCCGCCATGCTGCCCTCGCCCAGCGCGCCGAGCAGCTCTACGTGGTCGAAACGGGCATGGCCGCCTTCGGGATGACGCACGTCGCCGGCGACGCGGATGGGCCAGCATGCGAGCGGTGCGGCGGCGTCGAGCGAGGCGACGTTCTTCGCCTCGTCCCATGCGCGCGCCGCGCATAACACGTAGGGCTGCTTGCGCGCGGCGGGAAACGCGTCGGGCCGGCGGCCGTTGTGCACGACGGCCACCTGGCGCAGTCCGCCGTAGATCCGTTGCAGGTCGCGAAGCATGCTTTCGGTGGGCGCGACCACCAGGGTGGCCCCCGCGAGTCCTGCCGCCACGCGGCGCCGATAATCGTCCCACTCGGCGCCCGGGAGCGTGCCGCGTACGTATTCGTGCCAGGTAGCGACGCAGGAATGCGCGACGACGATGCACGGCGCCGGCCACGGCAGGCCGCCATGGCAGAAATGGTTCAGGTGCACGATGTCGGGAGCGAAGTCCCGAGCCAGTTCGAGCAGCCACCTGCCGGCAGCTTCCTGGTTGGCGTCGCTTGCCTCGCGCATCCATTCCAGCGGGAAGTCGCCGTGTGCGAGACGCAGGCCGGGAATGCGCTGCGCCGCGCGCAAGCGGCCGCCGTCGGGCGGCGGTCCGAGCACGGCAAGCAGCACCTCGATGCCGTGCCGGCCGAGACCGTCGGCCAGCTCGAGGGCGAAGGTCCATACGCCGCCGACCGCGTCCGCGCTCATCATGACGCGGCGGACAGCCATGACCACTCGCCCACGCGCTGTTCGCCGCGATCGTCCATGCCCCGGTAGCTGCGCAGCCAGCGGTAAAGCCGGGCGACGCCTTCGCGCGCATCCACGGTCTGGCGCCAACCCGTGGCCTGGGAGAAGCGGCGCGTATCCGACACGTAGTAGCGCTGGTCGCCAGGACGCCATTCCGACCGGCGGATGCCAGGGCGTCGCCCGTCGAGCTCCTCGATCCAGTCCAGCAACTGCAGCAGGCTGATCGTGTTCGAGGGTCCTCCGCCAAGATTGAACGCCCTGCCGCGCAGGTCCGCCATGCGACGCACGGCGAGCAGATAAGCGTCCACTACGTCGTCGACGAAAAGTATGTCGCGTACCTGCATCCCGTCGCCGTAGATGGTGATGGGCTCGCCTTCCAGGGCGCGGATGAGGAAGTGGGCGACCCAGCCCTGGTCTTCGGTGCCGAACTGCCGCGGTCCGTAGATGCAGCTCATGCGGAACACCACCGAGGGCACGCCCATGCAGCGCGCATAATCCACGACGTACTGGTCCGCACCGCCCTTCGAACAACCGTACGGGCTGTGGAAGTCTAGGTTGCGCGACTCGCCGACGCCGTGCGCCAACCATTCGCGGTCGACCGGCTGGTAGCGCTTGTCGACGACTTCCAGTGCGATGTCCTCCAGTCCTCCGTACACCTTGTTGGTGGAGGCGAACACCACGGGCGGCACGCGCTTCTGCCGGCGCGCCGCCTCCAGTACGTTCACCGCGCCGCCCAGATTGATGTCGAAATCGGTGACCGGATCGTCGAGGCTGGAGGTGACGGCCACCTGCCCCGCCAGGTGGTAGATCTCGCTCGCGCCGCCGATCGCGTCGGCGAGATGGTGCCGGTCGCGCATGTCGCATGGCACGAACTCGACCTGCTCGCCGTGGCGCTCGCGCAGCCAGCCCAGGTTGTCCTCCACGCCCGGCCGCGCCAGGCTGTCGACGATACGCACCCGTCTCCCCTCGCGCAGGAGCCGGTCGGCGATATTGGAGCCGATGAATCCCGCGCCACCGGTAACCACCGATACCGGAACGTCGCGGCTCGGGCGGGTCGGCCAGCGCGCCGCTTCGCGCACGCCGCGAAGACCATGCGTCGCCCAGAGCCGGTACAGGAGCTTCGGCTGCCCGTTCTCGCGCAGCATGCCGAAGTGGTAATCGCGCTCGTCGTTGTGGAACCCGGCCTGCGAGGGCCGTTCCGCGGCAAGGTCGCGCAAGGAGAGCAGGTAGACGCGCGAAACCGGGAGACGCTCCGCGTCGGCCACGACGCGCACCTGCTCGAACTCGTCATGCCGCCACGTGGAGTAGCCGGTCTCGGTCAGCCACAGTTCCGCGGGATGGCCGTGCGCCCGGAGCACGTCGGCCACGCGCTGTATGCGCAGCTCCCACGGCTCGCCCGGCATGTCGTAGCTGCCGGGAAAACCATGCACGCCGACCACGTCGATGTACGCCATGAGGCCGTTGGCGAACATGGTTTCCAGCCAGTTGGGATCGATCGGCGACATCCCGCCGAGCACGGTCTTCTTGCCACGCCGTTGCGCCCAGGCGGCCGCATTGCCGACCATTTCGCAGAACTTGTTCCAGCCGCGGTCGAGACCGTAGTTCCATTCGATGAGGTTGTTCGCCTCGTTCCAAAGCTCCACGTACTCGAAATGCTCGCCGTAGCGCGTGATGCACACGTCCAGGAAATCGGCGTAGTCCTTCAGCCGGCGTGGCGGCGACGCCGTACTGGGCGTCTCGCCCAGGGAGGGTGGCGTGTAAAGGAAACACGGCAGCAGCTCGAAATGGCGGGCCAGCGCCGGCACCAGCCAGTCATACCACCCTGGGCCGCCCTCGCGCAGGAAGTCTGCCCAGGAGATGCCGAAACGCAGGTGGCGTACGCCGAGTTCGCGAAGCTCGTCGATGGCCGCCTCGGCCAGTCCGCGGTCGCCCATCCAGAACCACTCGAGGACACCCATTGCCGGGGCGGGCTCGCGTGCCTGGGCTACGGCGCCCAGCTGCCGTTCGGTAAGCGCGCTCACAGGGTAAGCCCCCGGCGATGGAGTTCCGCGCTCGCCTCGACGACGCGGTCAACCGCCGTGGCCGTGCCCAGCCACTCCACCAGTTCGGAAAGACCGTCCTCTATGCTCACCTGCGGCCGGTAGCCGATGAGCCGCTCCGCGAGCGCGATGTCAGCCACGCAATGACGGATGTCGCCGACGCGGTACTTCCCGGTCACCTCCGGTGCGATCCTGTGGCCGGTGGCCTCGCCAAGCCGCTGCGCGATCTCGAGGATGGTGTACGACCGTCCGCTGCCGACGTTGATGGCCATGCCCGCGGCATCGGGCGCTTCGTACGCGCGACGGCAGGCCCGGGCCACGTCGCGCACGTTGACGAAGTCGCGTCGTTGCAAGCCATCCTCGAAGATGCTCGGCGGATTGCCGTTGAGGAGCCGCGCGGCGAAGATCGCGAGGACGCCGGTATACGGGTTCGACAGCGCCTGGCGCGGACCGTAGACGTTGAAGAAGCGCAGCGCGGTGGTGGGAATGCCGTACGCCTCGCCGATCATGAGGCACAGGCGCTCCTGGTCATATTTCGACAGTGCGTAAACCGACGACAGGTCCGGCTGCTTGCCCTCGTCGGTGGGCATGGGCAAGAGGTGCCGCCCCGCATCGTCGCGCAGTTCCCAGTCACCCCGTTGGAGCTGCGCCCTCTCGCGCCGGATCCCCGCGACGCGATGGCCGTCGGCATCGATGTAGGCGCCTTCGCCGTAGATGCTCATGCTCGATGCGACAACGAGGCGCTCGACGGGGCGTTCCACCAGCGCTTCCAGCAACACCGCCGTACCGAGGTTGTTGATCGAGGTGTAGCCAGCTATCTCATACATGCTCTGGCCCACCCCCACCGACGCGGCGAGGTGATACACGCCGTCCACACCCTTCAGCGCGCGCCGCACCGCCTCGGCATCGCGGACGTCGCCCTGCAGCAGTTCCACGTCGTCGTCGAGATAGGGTGGCCGCCCGCCTTCGGCGCCATGCACCTGCGGAGCCAGGAGATCCAGCACGCGCACGCGATGCCCTTCCGTCAGCAGTTCGTCCGCGAGCCATGAGCCGATGAAACCGGCGCCGCCGGTGATGAGGATGGTCTTGCTCATTCGACATGCTCCCTTCGCAGGAAGGGATCAGCTTCGGCGCGCGCCTGGACACAAGGAGTGAATTCAATCGGCCGCCGCGACGACAATCCTTAACGTGCGTGACGCGCTCAGGATCGTGTTTGGATGGCCATCGCCTGTTCACCCCTCCCGCACGAATGGACTTCCATTCTCGTAGTCGCTCGTTCCACCTGCCGCCGTCCCACGCTTGCGAGGCCGCTCGCGAGGGCGCTGGTCTTTTCGTCACGTTCCACGCCAGATGAGGATACAGTCATGGCAAAGGCAACTCCGCCGGAAGGGGCATGCGCCCCGCCGTCCCGTTCGTTGCACGTCGTCGTTGCGGGAGCGGCGGGCTTCGTGGGCAGCCATCTCGTCGATCGCCTGCTGGCCGGGGACCATCGCGTGACGGGGGTGGACGACCTCATCACCGGCCGGCGGACCAACCTCGCGCACCTCGACGGCCACCCGCGGTTTCGCCTGGTCGAACATGACGTGGCACGCCCTTTCGACGTGGAGGGACACGTGGACTGGGTGATGCACCTGGCCAGTCCGGCATCGCCGCCGAAGTACCAGCAATGGCCTATCGAAACGCTCGAGGCCAACAGCTACGGCACCCATAACCTGTTGCACATGGCGCGCTCGCACGGTGCGAAGTTCCTGCTCGCCAGTACCAGCGAGGTCTATGGCGATCCCATCCATCACCCGCAGCAGGAGGACGACTGGGGCAACGTGAACCCGAACGGGCCGCGCAGCATGTACGACGAAGGCAAGCGCTACGCGGAAGCCGCCACCATGGCGTTCCACCGGCACCACGGCCTCCCCGTGCGCATCATCCGCATCTTCAACACGTACGGGCCGAGGATGGATGCGCACGACGGGCGCATCGTCACCAACTTCATCCGCCAGGCTCTCGCCGGCGAGCCGCTCACGGTGTTCGGTTCAGGCTCCCAGACCCGGAGCCTGCAATACGTCTCCGACCTCATCGAAGGCATCGTGCGTTACATGGACTGCGACCACTGCGGACCGATGAACCTGGGCAATCCGGTGGAGCGTTCGGTCCGGGAAATCGCGGAACTCATCATCCGGCTCACGGGGAGCACCTCGACGCTCGCATTCGGCGAACTGCCGGAAAACGATCCACAGCGCCGCCGCCCGGACATCACCCGCGCGCGCGAACTGCTGGGCTGGAGCCCGCGCGTGCCGGCCGAGGAAGGCCTCGCGCTGACCATCGAGGCTTTCCGCCGCGAACTCGCGCCGGCCCGCCGGCGAAACAGCCGCGGCACGGCCGGCATGACAGCGGCCGCCAGTGCCTGAGCATCACGCGTAAAACCCGTCCAGCACGCGGGCGAGCGTGACCAGTTCGTCCGCCGCGGCGTCGTAGCGTGGCGAAGCCAGCACCTGCCGCGCCCAGTTCACGGCGGCGCGCCCACCCCAGGCGTCGGGGGGCGAAGCGAGCACCTCGCGCTGGCGGCCGTGGAAACGTTCCAGGATGAAGTCGTAGAACGAGCCATACACGTTGCGCAGTCCGATACCGCCGCCGGTGCCGTAGATGCGCAGGCCGATCTCGGCGTCGGTCCCCACCGGCAGGTTCCATGAGCAGGCGACGTCGACGGTGATGCCGCCCTCGAGGTCCAACCGGGCCGTCGCGTAGTCCTCCACGGCTTCGGGCGCCTCGCGAAGCGGCACGCCGTGGACGAAACAGCGGCTGTCGACGCGCTGCACCGCCGGGTTGCCCAGCAGCCACAAGGCCAGGTCGACGAGGTGGATACCGAGGTCGATGACGCAACCTCCGCCGGAGTGGGTGCGATCGTAGAACCACGGCTTACCCGGCCCGTAGGCGTTGTGGAACACCGCTTCCAACGCGTATACGCGTCCCAGCTCGCCACGGCGCACGATCTCGCGTACCTCAGCCATGCCCGCGAGGTGGCGGTAACTGAGGTCCACGCCAAGGCAGCGGTCGGCCTCCCGGGCGGCCGCCACGACCGCGGCCACCTCGTCGCCGTTCCGGCCCAGCGGCTTCTGGCAGAACACCGGCAGACCGCGGCGAAGGACGGCGATGGCCTGTTCCGCGTGGCCGGCACTCGGCGTCGCGATCACCACGCCCTCGAGGTCCAGCCCCAGCAACGCATCGTAGGTCGTGCAAACCGCGGCACCCGGGGCGATCGCTCGCGCTTCCACCAGGCTGGCCTCGTCGACGTCGGCAAGAGCGACCGCCTCCGCCACATCCGCTTCGAGCAGCGCCTGCATGCGATGGCGCCCGATCCAGCCCACACCCGCAAAGCCGAGCCTCAACCGGCGCGTCATGCGGCTTCCTCCATCAGCAGCACCGCTTTCGTGAAGCCGTCTGGCCTGTCGCGCAGGGTGCGCAGCGCGGCCTCGGCATGAGCCAGCGGGAAGCGGTGGGTCACCAGCAAGGACAGGTCCAGGCGGCCATCCAGCACCGCGTCCACCGCCATGCGGATGCCTTCGGTGGCGACCGCGGGGTCGCGCTCATGCGCGTTGACGACGTCGATCCCGCGCCAGTTCCAGAGTTGCACGTTCACCTGACGAAGTCCGTCCTGGTGGAAGCCAGCGATCACCAGGCGCCCGCGCACGCCCGTGAACTCGCCGGCGAGGTCGAGCGGCCAGGGCTTGCCCGTGCACTCGATGACGCGGTCGCAGAACGCGCCCGCCGTGAGCGTTTCCATCTGACCTATCACCGTCGCATGGTCGAGCATGGGCAGCACCTCGGACGCTCCGCACCGGCGCGCGAGATCGAGCGCGGCTTCCGACCGTGCCACCGCGACCACCCGCGCTCCGGCTTTCGCGCACAGCTGGACCAGCGCGGCACCGAGGAAGCCGATGCCGACGATGGCGACGGTATGTCCCGGCCGTACCTCGGCGCGGCGGAAGATGTTCATCGCGCACCCCAGCGCCTCGCCCGGGAATGCCTGGCCATCGAGCGCGGGCGGCAGGGGCACGACGTGGGCCGCCTCGGCCAGGTCGTATTCGGCGTAGGCACGGTAGGAAAGACCGGCCACGCGCTGGCCCGGTACGAGATCCGTCACGTCGTCGCCCACGGCGTCGACGATGCCCCAGCCCTCATGGCCCAGTTCGCCCGCCGGCATGGGATACGTGAACCAGTCGCGGCCTTCGAATGCGGGCAGGTTGGACGCGCACAGGCCGCTCCCCTGCAGGCGGATGCGGACCTGCGAAGGACCGGGATGTGGAAGGGGTGCGGTTTCGATGCGAACCTGGCCCGGCGCCGCCAGCACGGCGGCGCGCATGGTCGCGGATACGGTGCCGGTCATCGTTCCTCCAAGGGTTATTGAATGAAAAAACGGATGCGCGGAGCGGTCACATCGCGCCCGACGCCCACAGCACGACGAGGGCCAGGGTGGCGAGACCGGTAACGGCCGTCGTGGTCCAGCCCAGCACGCGCGTGAGGGGCCCGTTGGCGCGATCGCCCATCATTCGCCGGTCCCCGGTCATCACCATGATCAGGAACAGAAGTGGAGGAACCGAGAAGCCCTGCACGATGCCGGACCAGACCAGGGCGCGCATGGGATTGAACCCCAGCAAATTGAGCGCCACGGCGACCACGGTCACCACGAGGATGGTCCCGTAGAACAGCGGCGCCTGCCGCGGTTGGTGGTGCAGGCTGCCCGGCCGGCCCAGCACCTGCACCAGGTCGTACGCCGCACCGGTGGTCATCACGGGAATGGCGAGGAAGCCCACGCCGACCACGCCCAGGGCGAAAAGCCAGCGCGCGCCGGTGCCCGCGATGGGTTCCAGCGCCATCGCCGCCGTCGCCGCGCTGTCGACGTCGTGTTGCCCCGTCGCGTAGAGCGTGGCGCCCGTGGACATGATGATGAAGTACAGCACGATGTTGGAGAAGGCGACGCCGGCGATCACGTCACGGCGGACGACCGCGATCGATTTCCTGCTCGCGCCAGGATGCTCCGAGGGATTGGGATACCCGTCCGCGATGCGTTCCTCCACTTCCTGGTTGGACTGCCACGTGTAAACGTAGGCGGACAGCGAGGTGCCGATGCAGGCGACGAGCATCGCGACAAAGTCCGCGTCCCAGCGCATCGACGGCAGCAGCGTGCCTCGCAGCACCTCGCGGGCATCCGGACGGGCCATGAGCGCCGCACCCACATAGGCGAAAAGGACCAGCGCCAACCAGCGGAATATCTTCCGCAACAACGCGTACGAACCCAGGATCTGCAGCCCGGTCACGGCCGCCGCCACGACCACCACGATCGACCACACCGGCAGGGGCAGCATCAGGTTCAGTGCGGCGCCCACTCCGCCGAGGTTGGCCGCGGCCTCCACCACGTTCCCGGAAATGGCGAGCACGGCCATGGGATAGACGACGTAACGGGGGAAACGGTCGAGCAGGGCCGCGAACAGGCCTTTGCCATATACCCGGCCCAGCTTCGCCGACACATACATGACGACGTACATCATCGGCAGGAGCACCGGCGCGATCCACAACGCGCCCAGGCCATAGCGCGCGCCCGTACTCGCATAGGTGCCGATCGCCGAGGGATCGTCGTCCGCCGCGCCGGTCACGATGCCGCTGCCCAGCCAGCGCAGGCGTCGCCGGGGCTGGCGCGCGGCCTTGTCCATCTCGGCCGCATGCCGGCTCATGACGATGTCCTCCAAGGGAGCCGGCATGATGGCGATCCGTATCGCCCTCCTCCGCGCGCTCGCCGTGAAAGCCTTCACACGAAGCTAAATCGAGCCGAGCCACCACATTGTGTTGACTACATCGTCACGACGCAGGTCACAGGTTACGGCTTTCCCCCACGTTGCATACCACGCCGACGCCTCCCATGGCCGACCACACCTTGCTGATCCTCGACGACGACCGTTCTTTCGCGGAGAGGGCGGGCGAATTCGCCCGCGAGGTGGGCTTCGAGGCGCATCCGGTGGTGACGCTCGGCGAAGCGGTGGAAGCCGCGGCCACCCGCCGCTTCGACTGCGCCCTGGTGGACATCGGCCTGCCCGACGGTTGCGGCCTCGAACTGTTGTCCGACCCGCGCCTGGCCGACACCCGGAAGATCGTCATGAGTGGCGACGCGGCCCTGGCGAGGTGGGCTGGCCGGAGCATCCCCGGCGCCCTGGGGGTATTGACCAAGCCGTTCCGCTTTTCCGCTTTCAGGGAACTCCTGGCGAGATCACCCGCGTCGCGGGAGGGCGCCTGGACCGCCTCGCATGTCCGTCTCCTGGGCACCTCCCTCGCGATGCGCGCGGTCCTCGACGAACTCAAGGCGGTGGCCGCCAGCCGCTTTCCGCTCCTGATCCACGGCGAGAGCGGGACAGGGAAAGAGCTGGCGGCTCGCCTGGTCCACGCGCACAGCGGCAGGCATGGGCGCTTCGTCGCCATCAACTGCGCAGCCCTGTCGCCTGATCTCCTCGCGAGCCAGCTGTTCGGCCATCAGCGCGGAAGTTTTACCGGCGCCGTCGAGAATCACGCAGGCCTGCTCACGCAAGCCGATGGCGGCACCTTGTTCCTTGACGAGCTGACCGAGGCGGCGCCCGGCGTACAGGCCGCCCTGCTCCGCTTCCTCGAGTCCGGCGAGGTCACGCCCCTGGGGAGTCGCGGCACGCGCAAGGTCGACGTGCGCATCGTGGCAGCGACGAACCTCAACCCCCGTCAGGCCATCGAGGACGGACGCCTGCGCGCCGATCTGTACTTCCGCGTGGCCGGCTACGAAGTAAGGATGCCGGGGCTGCGCGAGCGTCCCGGCGACGTGGAACTCATCGCCCAGGCGATCCTCGACGATCTCAACATGGAATACGGCACGGACCAGCGCTTCGCCCCGGAAGCCTTCGATGCGCTGCGGGGATATGCCTGGGCGGGGAACGTGCGCGAGCTCAGGCAGGTGGTACAGCGCGCATACCTGCAAGGTGGCCCGCAGCTGATCCTCAAGCGCCCGGACGCGGCGACGGATCACCACGACCAGCCGACGACGCTGGCCGACATCGAGCGGCTGGCGATCCTCGAAGCGCTGTCCGCGTGTGGCGGAGACCGCGCCGCCGCTGCCCGCCGGCTGGGGGTGAGCACCAGGACGATCTACAACAAGCTCGCGAACTACCGATTGCCAGGGCGTCCGGGCGCCACGGGAAGGTGAAGGCGGCGGATTCCGCCACGCACCCACTTGGGCGGCATATGGAGGACAATCGGCGTTCGCTGTCGCGGAGGGCCTCCTGATGTCGAACCCGTTGCCGCCGCCCGATCCCGAAACAGATCCCGAGGTCCGCCTGAGTCACCCGGCGCCGGTGGACGAAGATGCCTTGCGCGACATCATGGCCATCCTCCGCGTCAAGACGGGCCACGACTTCAGGGCTTACAAGCGCGCCACGGTCCTGCGCCGCATCGAACGCCGCATGCAGGTCAATGGCCTGCGCACGCTGGAGGAATACCGGCATTTCCTGCATGACCATCCCCACGAGCGGCCGGCGCTGCTGAAAGACATGCTCATCGGCGTGACCAACTTCTTCCGCGACAGGGAAGCCTTCGAATCGCTGGAGCGGCATGTACTGCCGCAGCTCTTCGAAAAAACCGCCGGGGACACCCGTATCCGCGCGTGGAGCGCAGGTTGCGCCACCGGTGAGGAAGCCTACTCGCTTGCCATGCTGCTGACGGAAGCCGCGCCCGCGAACGCCTCGGTCCAGGTGTTCGCTACCGATATCGACGACGGCGCGATCTCGTTTGCCCGGCAAGGAACGTATCCCGTGGCCGTGGCCGCCGACATCGAACCGGAGCGGCTCGCAAGGTTCCTGGTCCGCGACGGCAACTCCTACCAGGTGCCGAAGCAACTCAGGGAGAAAGTGCTGTTCGCGCGGCACAACGTGCTGCAGGATCCGCCATTCTCGCGACTGGACCTCATCTCCTGCCGCAATCTCCTCATCTACCTGAACCGTGACATCCAGGTCCATGTGCTGGAGATGTTCCATTTCGCGCTGCGGCCCGGTGGCTTCCTTTTCCTGGGCAGTTCCGAGTCGGCGGATGTCGCGGGCAGGTTCTTCGTCCCGGTGGACAAGAAGAACCGCATCTATCGCGCCGCGCCGGCGCGAACCACCAGCCTGTTCCTGAAGAGCCCATCCCGCGAGCCGCGGGCGGAACCGTCGGCGAAGGTCGCGCTCGTGACCTCGCCGGCGCAAGAGCGGCGAGCCCATTCGCTGGCCGAGGTCCATCGCCGTGCCATGGAAGAGCACTCGCCGCCGAGCATCCTCGTCGATCGCGATGGCGTCATCGCCCACATGTCGGAAAACGCCGGGCCCTTCCTGCGCCTCGCCGGCGGCTTGCCCTCGTACAACCTGCTGTCGCTGATCGTGCCCGAGCTTCGCCTGGAACTGCGCACCTCGTTGTTCCAGGCATCGCAGAAGCGCAAGCCCGCGTTTTCGCGCCCGGTGAAACTCGAACGGGGCGGAAAGACGATGTCGGCCCGCCTGGAGGTGTGGCCCGTCCACGACCAGGAAACCGACGCCGGCTATCAACTGGTGGTGTTCCGCGAAGGCGCGGCGCAAGACGGGTCCTCCGCGGACGCCGGGCAGGACGAGCAGGCTCCGCTGCTGCTGCAGTTTGAGGAAGAACTGAAGCACACCAAGGAACAGCTGCAGATCACCATGGAGGAGTCGGAAAGTGCCAGCGAGGAGCTGAAGGCCTCGAACGAAGAGCTCCAGTCGATCAACGAGGAGCTGATCACCGTCAACCACGAGCTGAAGCTCAAGGTGGAGGAAACCGCCAAGGTCAGCGATGACCTGCAGAACCTCGCCGCATCGACCGACATCGCCACGGTGTTCGTCGACCGTGGCATGCGCATCAAGCGCTTCACCCCGCGTGCGGCCGACGTGTTCCGCCTGATCGAAGCCGACATAGGCCGCTCGCTGCTCGACCTCAACCACAGCCTCGACTACCCCGAACTTGCCGCCGACGCCGAGCGTGCGTTCCAGACGCTGAGCACGATCGAACGCGAAGTGGGCAGCCAGGACGGCCGTTGGTACATCGCCCGGATCCTTCCCTATCGCACCGTCAAGGACAGCATCGAAGGGATCGTGCTTACCTTCATCGACATCACGCGGCGCCGCAACGCGGAAGAGTCGGCGCGCAGCAGCGACGAGCGCATGCGCCTCCTGTCCGAAAGCGCACTGGATTACGCCTTCATCACCACGGATACGGAAGGCTGCATCACCTCGTGGAGCAAGGGCGCCGAGCGCATCTTCGGCTATACGGCCAGCGACGCGATCGGTCGGGACGGCGACATCATCTTCACGCCCGAGGATCGCGCACGTGGAGCGTTCCGCCTGGAAATGGACCAGGCGCGCCGGGACGGCCGCGCCCACGACGACCGCTGGCACGTCCGCGCCGACGGCCGCCGGATCTTCTGCAGCGGCATCACGACGCCCATGCAGCGTGGCGGCTTCCATGGCTTCGCCAAGGTCGCCAGGGACGTCACGCTGGACAAGGAGCGCGAACGCGAGCGGGAAGAACTTCTCCGGGCCGAGAAAGCCTCCAGGAAACAGGCGCAGAGTGCCGTCGAGACGAAGGACGAGTTCCTCGCGGTGATGTCGCACGAACTGAAGCACCCGCTCAACCTGATCCTCATGAACGCCGAGCTGGTGGCGCGGTCCGCGGCGGGCAGCGAGGACCCCATCCTGAAGCGCGCATCCGACGCCATCCGCAAGACCGTCGAAGGCCAGGCGCAGATCATCGACGACCTGCTCGACCTGTCGCGTCTCAACACCGGCAAGCTCACGCTCAACCTGTCGGCGGTCAACGTGTCGGAATGCATTCGCCGCGTGGCCGCCGGCATGGCCCCGGATCTTTCCCGGCGGAACATCGTGCTCGAGCAACAGCTCGGCAGCGAGGACGTCGAACTGCTGGCGGACAGTGTGCGCATCGAGCAGGTCGTGTGGAACCTGCTCGGGAACGCCGCGAAGTTCTCGCGCGACGGCGGGCGCATCGTCGTCGAGCTCGTGCGGGACGACGGCGAGGCGTGGCTGCGCGTCCAGGACGATGGCATCGGCATGACGCCCGAACTGGTGGAGCGTGCTTTCGACATGTTCGAACAGGGCGCCACCGGCCGCAACCGTACGGGTGGCGGCCTCGGCATCGGCCTGGCCCTGGTGCGGCAGCTCGTGCAGTTGCACGGCGGTACCGTGACGGCCAGTTCGGACGGTCCGGGAAAGGGTTCCTGCTTCACCGTGCGCCTGCCCCTGGTCGAACCCGGGGAGGATGCGGCTTCCGGGCACGCTGCCGCGATGGCCCGCCGGCTCGAAGGGCGCCGCATCGTCCTCGTGGACGATTCCGAAGAACTGCTCGGCCCCTTCGCCGAATTGCTGACGATGGAGGGAGCCCAGGTGGCAGCGGTGCGCTCGGCACAGGAAGCACTGGGCCTGCTGCGCACCGGCGACTACGACACCTTGCTCTCCGACATCGGCATGCCCGGCATGGACGGTCTCGAGCTCATCCGCCAGCTGCGCGCCTCTCCCGTGGCGACAAAAGTGGTCGCCGTCGCCCTGACCGGTTTCGGACGGTCGAAGGACGAGCGGAATGCGCTGGAGGCAGGATTCGACGCGCACCTGAGCAAGCCGGTGTCCATGACCGCCCTGCTTGCCGCGCTGGGACGGCTCGGACGGACCAGGTCCGGCAGTGCGCGCAGGAAGCGCGCGACCAGGGATTCATGAGGCTGCGCTAGGTATTCGGGTCAGCCAGGGGCAGCGTCACCACGATGGTGACGCTGCCCCCGGGGGCGCCTGTGGTTTCGAGCGTGCCTCCGTGGCGAACGGCGATGAGGCTGGCCA
Organism: Luteibacter sp. SVR4-7G; assembly: GCF_056755555.1. Classification (NCBI taxonomy): domain Bacteria; kingdom Pseudomonadati; phylum Pseudomonadota; class Gammaproteobacteria; order Lysobacterales; family Rhodanobacteraceae; genus Luteibacter; species Luteibacter sp. SVR4-7G. The sequence continues at coordinate 21,599 of NZ_JBPGXO010000020.1, forward strand.
CGCGAAGGTCCAGGCCCTGCGGCGAATCGAAAGACGGGTCGGGGACGCCGCGGTGAGGCACTCCTTCCACGATGAGCGACAGACGGCAGGCGCCCCCGTCTTCGCTGCCCGTGATCGTGGCTTCGCGGCCGCCGGAACCCGTGGCCACCGACGCCAGGCGCCGGAGCAACGCCGTCAGCGCAAGGGCGGGTACCGCCACGCGGGGGGACACGCCGCGATAACCAACGTCCAGGGCATCCGCGCCGAGTTCCGCCAGTGCCGCGGCAAGGCAGTCCTGCGGCTCGGACGCCCCCGCTCCGTCCTCGGCGATGTCGGCCATGGCGGAAAAGACCTCACGAAAGCGCCTGCCGAAGGCATCGAAATCCTTCAGGAGCGCCGACACCGCCTCGCGCGCCTGTGGCAGCTTGTACTGGCCCAGGTAGTGCTCGATCAACTCAGCCTGCAACAGCAGGCTTCCCAGCGGCGTACTCAGCGCGTGCGCAGCTTCCCTGCGAAATGCAGCCTCGGACGCGCTGGCGCCGTTCGCTTCCTCATCCATCGCCGCGCCGGGTGCCGCGTCCACCGGGCTCGAGTTCGACCTTGATCCAGCCGGGACGTCGTTGGTCGAAGGCTTTGTAGGCATCGAGCACATGGGACAAGGGTTCCTGCTGGGTCAGTATCCGGGCCGGCGATACCTCACCGGAGCGGACGCGTTCCACGAGCATGGGGATGTACTTGCGATGATTGCAGTTTCCCATCCGTATCGTAAGGTTCTTGTTCATCGCGGCGCCGATCGGGAACATGTTGTCCGTCGGAGGATAGACGCCGATGATCGATATCGTGCCCGCCTTGGCAACCATGTCCACGGCCCATGCCAGTGCCTGCATCGGGGCATCGCCGGCCTTCCACTCCTTCTCGTCCGCCCGGGCTTCCGGCGACGCGTCCTTGGCCCCGCCGGGTGCGGGATGTTCCGCTGCGGGCCCGTGATGGGCATGCTCGGCATCCACGCCCACGGCGTCGATCACGGCGTCCACGCCGATGCCGCCGGTGAGCCGCTTGACGGTTTCCACCGGGTCTTCGCGATCGAAATCCACGGTTTCCGCGCCCTGTTCACGCGCCATGGCCAGCCGGTCCTCGTGCCGGTCCACGGCGATCACGCGACCGGCGCCGAGCAGGCGCGCGGAGGCGATGGCGAACTGTCCGACGGGTCCGCAACCCAGGACAGCCACCGTGTGACCCGACTTGATATCGGCCATGTCTGCGCCGAAGTACCCGGTAGGGAAGATGTCGGACAACAGGATGGCTTCATCGTCGCTCACCGTCTCCGGCAGCTTCACCAGGTTCACGTGAGCAAAGGGAACGCGTACCTTCTCCGCCTGCATGCCGTTCAGTCCGCCCGCCTCCTTTGGCCCACCGTAGAAGGCGGTGCCGGGACCGTTCGGATTGGCGTTGTCGCATTGCGCGTAGTAGCCCGCGCGGCAATAGGAACAGTAACCGCACGCTACCGTGGACGGAATGACCACGCGATCGCCGACCTGCAGGTTGCGCACGCCTTCGCCGAGCGACTCGACCACGCCGACGCCCTCGTGGCCCAGGATGGTTCCCGGCTCCACGCCGGCCATCGTGCCGCGAATGAAGTGCAGGTCGGTTCCGCAGATCGCGGACGCGGTGAGACGGACGATCGCGTCGAACTCGGACGCGAGTTCGGGTTCGGGTACGTCGTCAAGACGGATATCGCCAAGGCCATGGAATACGACGGCTTTCACATCCGGGCTCCGTTGGTGAGAGGCCTCCTGAGCTTAGGGGGCGGGATGTGAAGAACCGACGCGGATGGCGTGCGCGGCATCGCGACATTCGGTAACGGCGACGGTCACGCACCGCCGATGTGCACCATGAGTCCGCCGTCCACGAAGTAGCTGCTGCCGGTGACGTAGCTCGCTTCGTCGGAGGCAAGGAAGAGCACGACGTTCGCCACCTCGCGCGGCTCTCCCGGACGGTGCATGGGAATCTGCGAACGCGCCTGCGCGTTCTTCTCCGGATCCTCGAGGCGATCCGCGGTCATCGCCGTGGCGATCATGCCCGGGGCCACGTTATTGATCCGCACGCCCTTGCCCGCCAGTTCGAGTGCCAGGGTGCGGGTGACCGAACGCAGGCCGGCCTTGGCTGCGTCGTAAGCGGCGCTACCGGCGGAGACGATCTCCTCATGCACGGAAGTCACGTTCACGATCGCCCCGCCGCCATTGCTGCACATGTCCCGCGCCGCCGCCTGGCAGAGCAGCCAGGGGGCCACCAGGTCCACCTGGATCACCTTCTGGAACGCCTCCGGGTCGATCTCGAGCGACGAGGAGGCGGACGATCCCATGCCCGCACAGTTGACCCAGATGTCCGGCTTTCCGAAGGGCTGGCAGGCCGACGCGTAGAACGCCGTGACCGCGTCCACCTCCGCGAGATCGGCCTCGATGGCTTCGCCCCTGCGTCCAGCCTGGCGAACGGCCTTTAAGGTTTCTTCAGCGCCTTGCCGGTCGCTGCGGTAATGCACGACCACGTCGGCACCTTCGCGGGCGAACACCTCGGCTATCGCACGTCCGATCCCGCTGTCCGCTCCCGTGACCACCGCTTTCTTGCCTTCGAGTCTCATATCGGCTTGCCTGCTGATCGAGGAAAACCCGATGGTCGTGCCGTGCATGTATGCAAGGCGAGTTCCGGCGGTGAAGGCGATGCCACCGCCCGCCATCCGTGGCGGGATGAGGAGGTGTCAGGCGAGACGGGATGGATCCGTCTCCAGGCCCACGCTTGCGTGGACTTCCGCGAGCACCCGCTCACGCTCTGCCTGGCGTTGCCGCGTGGGTGCGCTTCCGTCGTCTTCCACCGAACGCAGGAGACCCAGCAATTCGCGCGCGTCCGACCTGCTGTACGGGGTGACGGTCTCGTCCACGAGCTTCGCCATGACGTACTTCGAACGGTCGGTGGTCTGGCTGGCCGAGCGCGTGATCGACGCCCGCGCGAGCCGGCCCTTGTCATACGCGATGTCGGCCTGGCTATCGGCCACGTCGTCGACGCGCGTGTAGTAATAGCTCTGCGATTTCGGATCGAGGGTCAGCATCAACGCGCCACCGGGCGTAAGCGGCGAGTGGAAACTGGCACTCAGCTGCGCATGCAGGTGCTGGGACAGGCCGCGGTCCAGCGGACCGGTGCCTTTCACCTGCGTCTCCTGCGACACCATATAGGAGAAGCCGTCCTTCTCGCCGGGCCTGAGCGGATTCGGCGAACGCCCGGCCTGGGTCAGCGACGCGTGGAAATCCGGCATGCCGGTCAGGACGGCGTGCTCGGCCGGCGACAAGGCACTGCGCATTGGCACGGTGCCCGGGGCGGTGTCGTGGATGGACGCCATCTGGCCGAAGGCATCCTTGAACACGGCCATGAGCGCGGGGTCGGCATGCCCGCGCGAAGCCGCCTGGCCGAATTGGCGCATGTAGTTGTCTAGCGCCGCGGCACGTTGCGCGGCACTGCCGAGGATGGCAGGGGTACCCGTGTCGACGCCGATGTCGATCGTGCCGCCGGCCCCGGTCATCCGGAGGCTGCGGGACGCGCTATCCGCATGGAAGGCGAAGGTCGTCGGGGCCTCGGTACCGCGAGAGACCTGCGTGCTGAAGCCCACGGACGCGAAGACCTTCGGGTCGAATCCGACGAGGCCACCCAGGTCCAGCTTCGGTGGGACCGACGCCATCCCGTCGAGCGTGTCCTGGAACGCGCCGGCGAGTTTCGTCACTGCCGCCCGTTCGGCGTCGTCGAGCGATTCGCCGCCGCGGATCGCGACGGTCCGTTCGTTCCCATCGCCGCCGATATCGAACGCCACCGACTTCCCGCTCGCCGTCCGAATCGTCAGCGTCGCCGTGGTCTGTGTATCGCCACGTGGCGACGCAGGAAGACGAGGCGGCGCATAGGTGGCCGGTGGTGACGCCACCTCCAGCCCGCTTAGCGTGACCACCACGGACGGCCCGGGGCTCGCCGGGCTCACCGCGCTCTCGGTGGAGGCCGCTGCCGCGGCGGCCGCCACGCGTGAGGGCGGGACGGCGCTGCCCGCCAGTGTCGATACGTTCCCTATCATTGCGGCGCTTCCGGTTCCCACGCAGTCTCTACGCGGGTAACGGCAGACGGGAAATTTTCTTGACGGTTACCTGCCGGCGGGGCACTCGTCCCTGCTGTTGTCCGCGATGCCCGCGATCACCCAGCGGCCGTCCATCCGCAGCAGGTGCACGAGATCGGTTCCGCAGTGCTTCACCTGGCCGTTGACCAGGAACTCGTACGGTGTCCAGACCATGGCGAGGTCGCCGTCGATGCGCACCAGTGGATCGTGGATGCGCTCTTCGATCCTGTCCTTGCCGGGTTTGATGTGGCTGATGAATTCGCCCAGGGTCATGCGCACCACCTTGCCCTTGCGCAGCAGGGCTACGCTGCCCTCCGGTTGCACCGTGGCGCGCATGGCGTCCTGGTCGTACTTGGCCATGCCATCGAACATCGCCTGGACCGGCGCCAGTACCGCGGATTCGTCCTTCGTGGCGGCAAACGAGGGCGCGGCGGCAAGGCCGCCGAGGGTGGCCATGGCCACGATGGCGAAAAGTCGAGCGTTCATGCGGTCTCCCCCGGCACGTGATGACGTTCCCTCATCCTAGCGGCGGGCGCGCGGGCAGCACCATGGGACTTTAGGCATGCCTCCGCCAGGGCAAGCAGAATCGACAAGCCGGAACCGCCGGCGGCTGCTATACCTACGGCCTTCCTCTGCCTGTTTCCGGAGTTTCCGCAATGACCGCCACCTCGCTCGATGCCGATTTCCTGGCCCGACAGAAACAACGCCTGCTCGATCTCCGCCGCCAGCTGATCGAGACAGGCGATGCCGCGGGAGCGGACGAGCAACTGCTGCAAGCCTCGGCCGGCGGCGAGCCGCAGGATGAGGGCGACGACGGCGACCGCTTCGCCCAGCAGGCCAACGACGAGGCGGTACTGAGCCATAACGAAGCGCGCCTCAGCGCGATCGACCGCGCGCTGGAAAAGATCGAGGAAGGCACCTATGGCCTATCCGACGGCAACGGCGAGGCGATTCCGCGCGAACGGCTCGAAGCCGTGCCGGAGAGTTGCTACACCGTCGAAGAGGCTGCCGACCAGGAGCGTTTTGGACGCCTGCGTTGAGCGTCCAAACGAAGGCATGCGGTTCCTATCCCCTTCCCCGACCAGTTCCAAGAATGGCAAGGGCAACCCTTCCAAGGAGATGAGCCGTGACCGATTCCCCTGAACCGGCGCCCGACCAGGCACGCCGCAGCTTCATCCTCAACGCCGGCGTACTCGCCGCGGGCACGCTCGCGGGGCTGGGAACGCTCGCCGCTTCCGCACCGGCCAGTGCCGCACCCGTTCCTAAAACCACCCAGAAGAAGGACAACACCATGCCATTCATCACCACTAAAGACGGCACCCAGATCTTCTACAAGGATTGGGGCAAGGGCCAGCCGGTGGTTTTCCACCACGGTTGGCCGTTGAGCTCGGACGACTGGGACGCGCAGATGATGTTCTTCCTGGCCCAGGGCTTCCGCGTCATCGCTCACGACCGCCGCGGACATGGCCGTTCCACGCAGACCGACACCGGCAACGACATGGACACCTACGCCGCCGACGTCGCCGCGTTGGCGGAGCACCTCGACCTGAAGAACGCCGTCCACATCGGGCATTCCACCGGCGGCGGCGAAGTCGCCCGTTATGTCGCCAGGCATGGCAAGGGCCGCGTGGCCAAGGCCGTGCTGGTCAGCGCGGTACCGCCGATCATGGTGAAAACCGCTGCCAATCCGGGCGGCCTCGACATCTCGGTGTTCGACGGCTTCCGCAAGCAGCTGGCCGCCAACCGCGCGCAGTTTTATCGCGAAGTGCCGATTCCCTTCTATGGCTACAACCGTCCGGGTAACACCGCGAACGAAGGCACGGTCGGCAACTGGTGGCGCCAGGGCATGATCGGCGGCATCAAGGCCCAGTACGACTGCATCAAGGCGTTCTCGGAAACCGACTTCACCGACGACCTGAAGCAGATCGACGTGCCGACGCTGGTCATGCATGGCGACGACGACCAGATCGTTCCGTTCGCGGATTCGGCGCCGCTGTCGGCGAAGCTGCTGAAGAACAGCCAGCTGAAGGTCTACAAGGGCTACCCGCACGGCATGCTCACCGTGCACGCGGACGAACTCAACAAGGACCTGCTGGCCTTCATCAAGGGCTGACCCATGTGAAAGCCATGTGTAGGAGCGCGCCTTGCGCGCGACATCTTTTCGCGAGGAGCAGCAGGCCCTGCTGCTCACGACCCCAAAAGATGTCGCGCGCATAGCGCGCTCCTACACCATTCCCCCGCATTCTGCTGCGACGCAGGATGACAGTCATGTGTCGCTCCCTCATTCTCCGGCCGCAAGGCGCTGAGGGGCGCCGCAAGAACTTGCGGGGAGATGGAACGAATGATTCGTCGTCGTTTGTCGGTGGGCCTGCGGCCGCTCGCCATCGCGTATGCACTTTCTTTCGCTTCCGGCGTGGCTGCCCAGGAACAACCGCCACAGGATAAGGCGGGCACGCCACCCGCGAAACCGGCGGAAACCACGCCCAGGCCGAAGCGCAATCCGAATCCGGATGCCGTGAGCAACCTCGATGCCGTGGTCGTCACCGGCATCCAGGGCAGCATCCAGAACGCGATCAAGGCGAAGCAGAACTCCGACAACATCATCGAGGCGATCTCGGCCGAAGACATCGGCAAGCTGCCGGACAGCAGCATCGCCGAAAGCCTGGCGCGTCTTTCCGGCCTCGCCACGCAGCGCGTGGACGGCCGCGCAAACCAGATTTCCATCCGCGGCCTGTCGCCCGACTTCGCCGGCACCACGTTGAACGGACGCGAGCAGGCGACCATCGGCGAGAACCGCGGCGTCGACTTCGACCAGTATCCGTCCGAGCTCATCAGCGGCGCCGCGGTGTACAAGACGCCGGATGCCAGCCTCATCGGACAGGGACTTTCCGGCACCGTGGACCTGCACACCATCCGGCCACTGGACCTGCCCAAGCGCGCGATCGCCGCCAACCTCCGCGGCGAGACGAACTCCAACGGCAGCCTCAACCACGGAAGCGGCGTGGGCGATGCGGGTCATCGTGCCAGCTTCTCGTATATCGACCAGTACTTCGACCATACGCTCGGTCTTGCCGTGGGCTTTGCCCAGCTGGATTCGCCGGTGCAGGAGCAGCAGTACCAGGCCTGGTGGTGGAACCTCAACAACGGTTCGGAAGGCGCCGAGAACCACTGGGGCGCGCCGCACACGCCCGGCCTGCCGGACAACGTGCTGTCGCAACAGGGCATGCAGCTGCGCGCCAAGTCCGAGAACCAGTTGCGCAACGGCCTCATGACCGTGCTCGAATGGGCGCCCGACGATCACTACCATTCCACGCTGGATCTGTACTACTCCACCTTCGACCAGAAGACGTACCTCAACGGCGCGCAGTGGTCGAGCAGTTCGTACGACAACGTGTCGTATTCGAACGTGGGCGTGGTGCCGGCCCTGCCCTATCCCATCGTCACCACTGGCCATATCGACGGCCTGAAATCCATCCTGCAGAACGAATACACCAAGGAAAAGGACCGGCTGTTCTCGGCGGGCTGGAACAACCAGTACGACTTCGGTAACGGTTGGGTGATTACCGGCGATGCGTCGTACTCCAGTGCGAAGAAGCGGCTGCACGATGCCTACCTGTTCGCGGGGCTTCCGGGCCAGGCCACGAGCTCCACGGACTTCGCCACGCCCGAGCAGGAAGGCTTCCCCGATTTCCGTCCGGGCGTGAACTTCGCCGATCCCTCGGTCATCTTCTTCACCGATCCGAACGACTACGGCTACAACGGGCGCGAGGAATTCGACAAGCAGAAGGACACGATCAAGGCCTTCCGCCTCGAGGTGAGCCATCCGGTGGGCTGGATCTTCTCCGACGCCACGCTCGGCGTGAACTACTCGGACCGGCGCAAGACCAAGGAAGCCGACGTGTATTTCGCCTGGCTCAATGGGAACGGCTCGACCGCGGACACTTACGATCCCGGTTTCGCCGCACCGATCGATCCCTTCCTGCGCGGCACGACGGACCTGAGTTACGGCGGTATCCCCGGCATCGTCAACTACGACGTGCTGCGCGCCCTGGGCAGCCAGTTCTACCTGACCCAGCGCAATGGCCAGGCCGACTGGAGCCGCAACTACACCGTACGCGAGAAGGTGCCGGTCGCATACGTGAAGTTCAATATCGATACGACGCTCGGCGACGTACCACTGCGCGGTAACGTGGGCGTGCAGGCGGTGCGTACCGACCAGTCGTCGCAGGCGTTCCAGACGAACGGCGATACGCTCGTCGGGAGCATCTCGGACGGCACGAGGTACACCAAGGTGCTGCCCAGCCTGAACCTCGTCGCAGAGATCGCGGACAAGCAGTACCTGCGCTTCGGCCTCGCGAAGAGCATGGCCCGCGGCCGCATCGACGACGAGAAGGTCGCCACCTCGGCCAGCGTGTCGCAGGTCCAGGACGGCCCCGCGGCCGGCCAGGTCCTGTGGTCGGGCAGCGGCGGCAATCCCAAGCTCAAGCCGTACATCGCGGTGGGCGCCGATCTGTCGTGGGAGAAATATTTCGGTACGGCGAGCTACGTGGCCGCGGCCGTGTTCAACAAGAACCTGCTGAACTACATCTACAACGAGACCACGCTCGATTACGACTTCTCGAAGTACACCAACGACAATCCGACACTGGTGCCCACCAGCAATTTCGGATCGTTCACGCGCCCGGAGAACGGCACGGGGGGCAAGATGCAAGGTCTCGAACTGTCCGGCGCACTGGAACTGGGCCTGCTCACGCGGGCCCTGGACGGCTTCGGCATGCAGGCGAACTTCTCGCTCACCAACAGTTCGCTGCCGGTAAGCGCGGTGTCCACCATCCCCGGCAGTCCGTCCACCCTGCCCGGCCTGTCGCGCAAGGTGGCCAACCTGGCGCTGTACTACGAAAAGTACGGCTGGTCGGTGCGTATCGCGGAGCGCTATCGCTCGTCGTTCACCGGGGAAGCGGTCGCCCTGTTCGACCAGCTCGGCTACACGAAGGTGCTTGCCGACAAGCAGACCGACTTCCAGCTGGGCTATGCATTCGAGCACGGCCCCTGGAATGGCTTGTCGATCCTCCTGCAGGTCAACAACCTGACCAATTCGCCGATGAAGACCGAGCAGATCGCGGCCTTGCCGAACGACGTGAAGGTGGGAAGGCCGCTGGAATACGACAAGTTCGGCCGCACGGTGATGTTCGGCGTCAACTACAAGCTCTGAAGACGCGCTACGTGAATACACTCAGCCTTCCGGATCGGGTACCTCACCAAGCGGAACCGAACACGCCCAGCACGGCACCTCCACCTGGCAGCACACTTCCTCGTCGATGTGGACGAGGATGCCGGTGCCCTGGCAGATCGGGCAGACAGGGGGGTCGTTCGCGCTGGGCATGAGGGGCGTCTCCGCTCGGGGCGCCCCTGTTATACCTCAGGCCCGGTCGACGCGCGCGGCGAAGCAGCCGTAGCCGGCGTAGTGCGCATGAAGGTAGCTCACCTTGTCCATGGCGAAGAGCTGCTCGATGGCATCGGCCAGCTGCTCGCCGTGCACCACCCTCGCGTCGGCGATGTAGTGGTTGCCGTCGAAGCCGCGCAGGGAGATGGTGCGCACCCGCAGCGGTTCCGGGATCTCGTCGCACGCGTCGTAAGCCACGGTGGCGCCTTCCCTGACGAAGATCGCATGGGAGGAACGGAACGGCGTGTCCGCCGGCTGATGTTCGAAATTCAGCAGAAGCAGGGATTCACCCTTGCGCGCGTTGCGCAGCTCGATGCGCTCCGGGTAGCCCGTATCGTCCGACGCCTGCATGCGAACCACGCCGCGCGCCTTCAGCGACGCTTCGTCGAGTCCGTACAGGGGAATGAACGGTTTGGGATCGAGACCGGTGATGCGGAAAGACATGGCGACGCTCCTTCGTTGGGGGGAGAATGTCGCCATCGTCCCCATCCGCGGGAGCGCCAGCCATCCGGATCTTGCGCCCGGCCGGAAGGGACGCGCGTCGGTGTCGCCCTCAGTCAGCGACGCGCCGGAACGTCTGCCCAGAGCTTCTCCGCCAGCTCGCCCGACGCGGCCCCGATGAGCTTCGGCACCAGCACGTCGAAACGCGGCGCGGCGGGATTGAACGGTGCCGTCTGGCGCAGCCGGTACGTCTTCGACACGACGGGGCCGCGCGCGACGATCCGGCAGGTCACCGCGAGATCCAGGTTCGCCGCCGGCGGCGCGGTCTCGTCGTCGACCTTCGCCGAGACCAGCACCTCGAGGTCGCGGCAGTTGACGATCAGGTCGGTGAAGTAGCGCGGCTGCAACGCGGTGCGCACCTGCGCCTGGACCACCGAGGCGATATCCGGCGACACCTGCACCTTGGCCTTCTCGTCCAGCCCCTTGACGGTCAGGATGGAGCCCGTCTTGCCCTCCACCGTAAGCCACGGCGAGGCCGGGCTGGCGTCCACGACGCGGCTCATGTCGCTTTCAATGACCGCCTTGCCGCCGCAGCCGGAAAGCGCCAGGACGGCGGCCACGGTCAGTACCTGCTTGATCACTTCGATTCCCCGGATTCCCCAAACACAACTTCCCAATGTACCGGGAGCGGCGGGGCGGCGGCAATCGTCACGAATGTGAAAAGCGTGCCCCAATCGACATTCCGGGCGGTATCATGGCGTTTTACCCTGGCAGGTATCACTGATCGATGTTTTCGGCGCGACCGCCATCGCCCGCCGGCACGGACGCACTCGCACGGCTCAGCTGGCACGATTTCGAGCACCTGCTCGCCGAGCACTACCGTGACCAGGGCTGGCGGGTGGAGTACCGTTCGCCGGCGGCCTCGCTGAAGCAGCTCGAAGGCGCTTTCGACCTGCGCCTGTATCGGGGCAACGAGACCGTGATCGTCCAGTGCAAACACTGGGACGCGGCCGAAGTGCAACTGCACGAAGTGAACGAGTTGCTCGGCACGATGCTCAACGAAGCGGCCACCCGCGGCGTACTCGTCACGCGCGGCCGTTACAGTGCCGAAGCCCGTGCGATGCCACGCCGGCAACCGCGCCTGCAGCTGATCGACGGCGACGTGCTTCGGGTGATGCTGAAGCTGCCCGACCACCTGGATACCTCGATCCCTGGTGTGGCGCTGCCCGACGTCGCGGGACGCCGATCTGGCAAGCGCCGGCGGAAGTCCGATGGCGATATGAGCTCGCGCCTGATGCCGCTGCTCCTCGTCGTTGTGATCGCGCTCCTGCTCGGCCTCTTCGTCTGGCACGCCATGTCGCGGCATACTTCCCCGGACGTCGCGCCCGCGCCGGACGATGCAGCCGTTGCGATTCCGCCGGTCGGCGCACCACCAGCCGTCGCGGCACCGCCGGTCGCGACGCAACCAGCCGACGCGCCGCTTCCGCCATCAGTCGCCCGACCGGAGGCCACGCCGCCGCTCCCGAAGGAACTCGAAGAGCGCGCCCGCTTGCGCGAAGCGACGGATGCAAAGCCATCGCGCGATTCGCATCGCCAGTCCGAGGACGCCATGAAGGTCATGGAACGAAACACCCGCGAAGTCGGTTCGGCGGATTAGCCACCCGCTGCCGCGGGAAGCGCGGTGTTGTGGGAAGCGCGCTGGCGCGCGAAAGGGAACTTGCGGCAAGCGTCCACCCCAGCGCACTCCGCACAAACAAAGCGCTTTTCTTTCACGCCGGCCGGGCATGCCAGGTCCTAACCTGAAGGGCGAATCCTTCGCCTGGACCGCCCGCATGACCGAGACGCTCGCGCCCGATCTCCTGCGCCGCATGCACGCCTACTGGCGCGCCGCGAATTACCTCACCGTCGGCCAGATCTACCTGCGCGACAATCCCTTGCTCAAGGAGCAGCTGCGCAGGGAGCACATCAAGCACCGCCTGTTGGGCCACTGGGGTACGACGACCGGCCTGAACTTCATCTACACCCACCTCAACCGCGCGATCGTCGAGCGCGACCTCGACATGATCTACGTGATGGGTCCGGGCCACGGCGGGCCCGGCGTCGTGGCGCACACGTACCTGGAAGGCTCGTACACCGAGATCTATCCGCACATCGACCGCAGTGCCGCAGGCATGCGCGAACTGTTCCGCCAGTTTTCGTGGCCGTACGGCATCCCCAGCCACGTGGCGCCGGAAACGCCCGGCTCCATCCATGAAGGCGGCGAGCTCGGCTATTCGCTGTCGCACGCCTTTGGGGCGGCCTTCGACAATCCCGACCTCATCGTGGCCTGCGTCGTCGGCGATGGCGAAGCCGAAACCGGCGCACTCGCCACCAGCTGGCACTCGAACAAGTTCCTCAACCCCGAACGCGACGGCGCGGTACTGCCGATTCTGCACCTCAACGGTTTCAAGATCGCCAATCCGACGGTCCTCGCCCGCATCGAGCCGGACGAACTGCGCGAGCTCATGCGCGGTTACGGCTACGAGCCGCATTTCGTGGAAGGCCACGAGTTCGAGCTGATGCACCAGGCCTTCGCCGCCGCGCTCGACCGCTGCCTGGACGACATCGCCCGTATCCAGCAGACCGCGCGCACGGGCAGCGCCGAAAACGCAAAGCGGCCGCGCTGGCCGATGATCGTGCTGCGCAGCCCCAAGGGGTGGACCGGCCCGAAGGAAGTGGACGGCAAACCGGTGGAAGGCACCTGGCGCGCGCACCAGGTGCCCATCGCGAAATTCGAGAATGACGAACACGTGGCCATCCTCGAGCGCTGGATGAAGAGCTACGAGCCGGAGGAGCTCTTCGACGAGGAAGGCAAGTTCCGCGAGGAATTCGCCTCGCTCGCACCGAAGGGGCGCCGCCGCATGGGCATGAACCCGCACGCGAACGGCGGCCAGCTGCTCACGCCACTGCACATGCCGCATTACCGCGACTTCGCCGAGGCGGTGAAGACGCCGGGCGACCACAAGGCCGAGGCCACCCGCGTGCTGGGACGCTTCCTGCGCGAGGTGATGCGGCGGAACATGGAGAACTTCCGTCTGTTCGGCCCCGACGAGACGGCCTCGAACCGGCTGGAAGCGGTGTACGAGGCCAGCGGGAAGACCTGGCTCGCCGCGACCGAAGCGGTGGACGAGGACCTTTCCCCCGCCGGGCGGGTCATGGAAGTGCTGAGCGAGCACCAGTGCCAGGGCTGGCTGGAGGGGTACCTCCTTACCGGCCGCCACGGCTTTTTCTCCTGCTACGAGGCCTTCATCCACATCATCGATTCGATGTTCAATCAGCACGCCAAGTGGCTGAAAACGACGAGAAAGATGTCGTGGCGCCCGCCCCTAGCCTCGCTCAATTACCTGCTGAGTTCCCACGTGTGGCACCAGGACCACAACGGCTTCTCGCACCAGGATCCGGGCTTCATCGACCACGTGGCCAACAAGAAATCCGAGATCGTGCGCATCTACCTGCCGCCGGACGCCAACTGCCTGCTCTCCGTGACCGACCACTGCCTGCGCAGCCGCCACTACGTGAACGTGATCGTCGCCGGCAAGCAACCGGACTGGCAGTGGCTGGACATGGAGAGCGCCGTGCGCCATTGCGCGGCCGGTGCCGGCATCTGGGAATGGGCGGGACGCGGCGGCGACGACCCCGACGTGGTAATGGCCTGCGCCGGCGATGCGCCGACGGTGGAAACGCTGGCGGCGGTGATGCTGCTACGCGAGTACGTGCCGGACATCCGCATCCGCGTCGTCAACGTGGTGGACCTCATGGCGCTGGAGCCGCCGGAGGAACATCCGCACGGCATGGACGACGAACGTTTCGACGACCTGTTCACCCGGGACCGGCCGGTGATCTTCGCCTTCCACGGCTATCCCGGCATTGTCCACAAGCTCACCTATCGCCGCCGCAACCACGACAACATCCACGTGCGCGGCTACAAGGAGGAAGGCACGACCACCACGGCGCTGGACATGATGGTGCTCAACAACATGGACCGCTTCCAGCTGGCGCTGGACGCGATCAACCGCATCCCGCGTTTCGCGGGCGAACGCGAAAAGGCGGCCCAGCGCTATTGGGCCGACATCGAGCGGCACAAGCTGTACGTGAGCGAGCATGGCCAGGATCTGCCCGACGTGCTCAACTGGCAGTGGAAGGCCGAGGAAGGCGCATGAGCGCATCCGGGCACGTCCTGGCGCTCAATGCGGGATCCTCGTCGCTGAAATACGGCCTGTACCGCATGCAAGGCGATGCTTGCGAGGAACTGCTGGCCGCGCAGGCGGAAGGCGCCGGCGGCGCTGCCGATCCGGTCGCCAGCGTGCTGGACGCGCTGCGCAGGCGATCGCTGCCGATGCCCGACGCCGTCGGCCACCGCATCGTGCACGGCGGACCGAACGTGCGCGAGCACGCGCGCATCGACGATGCGCTGATGGCGCACCTGGAGGAAGCCAGGGCGTTCGCGCCGTTACATGTGCCGAACGCCCTCGCGATGGTGAAGCGCGCGCAGGAGGCTTTTCCCGGTGTACCGCAGGTGGCCTGCTTCGACACCGCATTCCACGCCACCATGCCCACGGTGGCGAAGACGCTGCCCCTGCCTGCGGACCTGCGCGAGGGTGGCATCGAGCGCTACGGTTTCCATGGGCTGTCGTATGAGTCCATCGTGCGCCAGCTGGGCGATGGCATACCGGAGCGTGTCGTCATCGCGCACCTCGGTAACGGCGCCAGCCTGTGCGCGGTGCGCCGTGGCGCATCGGTGGACACGACCATGGGCCTGACGCCCACCGGCGGCATCGTGATGGGAACGCGGCCGGGCGACCTGGACCCCGGCGTGCTGTTGTACCTGATGCGCGAGCGCGGCTACGACGCGAAGCGGCTGGAGTCGCTGGTGGATCGCGAGTCCGGCCTGAAGGGACTGTCCGGCGGCACCAGCGACGTGCGCAAACTGCACGAGATGGGGAACGAGGCCTCGCGCCTGGCGCTGGATGTGTTCGCTCACGTGGCGCGGAAGCACGTGGCGGCCATGGCAGCGTCGCTGGGTGGCATCGACCTGCTGGTGTTCACCGGCGGCATCGGCGAGAACGATGCGGCGACGCGCGGGGCGATCGCCGATGGACTGCGCTGGCTCGGATCGTTCGAGGTCCGCGTCATCCCCACCGAAGAAGATGCGCAGATCGCGAGGCACACCTGGCGCCTCGCAAGCTCCCCGTAGGAGCGCGCCTGCGCGCGACAGTTTTTCGCGAAAAGCTCAGGCCCTGCTGCTCGTTCGCGAAAAGCCGTCGCGCGCAAGGCGCGCTCCTACCGAGGGCGCTGCGCTATGTATAGACGGGTCGACAGGAAATCAGACGACCACCACCGGGATCTTCCCGATCTTCGACTGCCACTCCTTCGGCCCCGTCTCGTGCACCGAGGTACCGGCGCTGTCCACCGCCACCGTCACCGGCATGTCCTTCACCTCGAACTCGTAGATGGCTTCCATGCCCAGGTCCTCGAACGCGAGCACTCGCGAGGCCTTGATCGCCTTCGACACGAGGTAGGCCGAACCGCCCACGGCCATCAGGTACACGGCCTTGTTGTCACGGATGGCCTCGATGGCCGCGGGACCGCGTTCGGACTTGCCCACCATGCCGAGCAGTCCGGTGGACTCGAGCATCTGCCGGGTGAACTTGTCCATGCGCGTCGCAGTGGTCGGGCCGGCGGGACCGACCACCTCGTCGCGCACCGGATCGACCGGACCCACGTAATAGATGAAGCGGTTGGTGAAATCGACCGGCAACGTCTCGCCGCGGTTGAGCATGTCGATCATGCGCTTGTGCGCGGCGTCGCGGCCCGTGAGCAGCTTGCCGTTGAGCAGGATGGTCTCGCCCGGCTTCCAGCCCTGCACTTCCTCGCGGGTGATGGTGTCGAGGTTCACCCGGCGGCCCTTCGAGGCGTCGTAGGTGAGCTTCGGCCAGTCTTCCAGCGACGGCGGGTCGAGCGCGACCGGGCCCGAGCCGTCGAGCACGAAGTGCGCATGGCGCGTGGCGGCACAGTTCGGGATCATCGCCACGGGAAGATTGGCCGCGTGCGTCGGGTAATCCTTGATCTTGATGTCGAGCACCGTGGTGAGGCCGCCGAGACCCTGCGCGCCGATGCCCAGCGCGTTGACCTTCCCGTACAGCTCCAGACGCAGCTCTTCGGCACGGTTCGACGGGCCACGCGCGATGAGGTCGACGATGTCGATCGGCTCCATCAGCGCTTCCTTCGCCAGCAGCATGGCCTTCTCGGCAGTACCTCCGATGCCGATGCCGAGCATGCCCGGCGGACACCAGCCGGCGCCCATGGTCGGCACGGTCTTCAGCACCCAGTCCACGATCGAATCGGACGGATTGAGCATGGCGAACTTGGACTTCGCCTCCGACCCGCCGCCCTTGGCGGCGACGATCACGTCCACCTTGTCGCCCGGCACGATCGACACGTTGACCACCGCGGGCGTGTTGTCGCGCGTGTTCATGCGCTTGCCCGCCGGATCGGCGAGTACCGAAGCGCGCAGCTTGTTGTCCGGATGGTTATAGGCGCGACGAACGCCCTCGTTCACCATGTCCTCGACGCCCATCGTGGCATCATCCCAGCGCACGTTCATGCCGACCTTGAGGAACACGGTGACAATGCCGGTGTCCTGGCAGATCGGGCGGTGCCCCTCGGCACACATGCGCGAGTTGATGAGGATCTGCGCGATGGCGTCCTTCGCCGCCGGGGACTCTTCGCGCTCGTACGCGGCGGAGAGGTTCCGGATGTAGTCCACCGGGTGGTAGTACGAGATGTACTGGAGGGCGTCGGCGACGCTGGTGATGAGGTCGTCCTGCTTGATCGAGGTCATGGCGCTTACGGCTGGCTCGCGAGGCTGGCAAACGCCAATTTTAGCGCACCGGGCCGGTGTAAGGTGCCGGGGCCACCACCGGTCTTCTCCCGGTATCCCGAGAACACGGAGTTTTCCATGCGCCACCGCTTCCGCGACGTCCTCCTTGCCTGCGGCCTCGCCATCGCGGCGCTGGGACTGGCCCTTCCGGCCGCCGCCGCCCAGACCGCCCCGGAGTTCGCCGGCATCGCCGCGTGGCAGAACTCCAAGCCGCTCACCATGCGCCAGCTGCGCGGCAAGGTGGTGCTGATCGACTTCTGGGCCTATTCCTGCATCAACTGCCTGCGCACCCTGCCCCACGTCACCCGCTGGTACGACCAGTACAAAGACAAGGGGCTGGTGGTGGTCGGCGTGCACTCGCCGGAATTCCCCTTCGAAAAGCAGGAAGGCAACGTGCGCGACGCCATCGCGCGCTACGGCATCCACTATCCGGTGGCCCAGGACAACGACCTGGCCACCTGGGATGCGTGGGACAACCAGTACTGGCCGGCGGAATACCTGGTGGACCAGCGCGGCAACGTCATCGCCCACCACTTCGGCGAGGGCAACTACATGGAGATGGAGAACGCGATCCGCACCCTGCTAGGCCTGCCGCGGCTCACCGATGCCAGCGCGGAGGCGGACAAGGACGCCCCGGACTTCACCCAGCTGGGCTCCCCGGAGATGTACTTCGGCAGCGACCGCAGCCAGAACAACGCCAGCCCGGAAGGCGACGGCGACGGCACGCGCGACTTCACCGCCCCCTCGCGCCTCGATCTCAACCGTTTCGCCCTCGTGGGCCGCTGGGAAATCGGCCGCCAGAACGCCAGCCTGGTCGGTCCGAACGGCGAAATCCGCCTGCACTTCAAGGCAAAGAAGGTGCACATGGTCGCCAGCGCGAACGACCCGGTGACGGTCGAGGTGCTCCTCGATGGAAAGCCGCTGGCCCCGGTAGCCGTGCAGAAATCGATGCTCTACACGCTGTACAGCGGCCAGGACTACAAGGACCACGTCCTGACGATCCGCGTGCCGAAGGCCAACTTCCACGCGTTTACCTTCACTTTCGGCTAGGGCCGTCGCCGGACATCTCTCCCGCGGCCGGGCCCTGCTCTCGCGCGGCTGGCCCTGCGTTCCCGCGGCGTGGCCCTGTAGGAGCGCGCCTGCGCGCGACATCTTTTGAGGCCGAGAGCAGCAGGGCCTGTCGCTTCTCGCGAAAAGCTGTCGCGCGCAAGCGCGCTCCTACACCCCCGGGGCTTGTAAGAGTGTTTCTTAAGATATATCGTACGACCACTACGTACGATATATCGGAGAGCACCCATGCACTTCTTCCACCATGCCCGCCATCGCTTCCACGAACACATGCAGGCCATGGGCCGCGGCGGCCGCTTCGGCGGCGGCCCGTTCGGCTTCGACGACCGTGAAGGCATGCGCGGGGGCCGGGGCGGCGGCCGCTTCGGTGGTCGCATGTTCGGCACCGGCGACCTGCGGCTGCTCCTGCTGGCCCTGATCGAGGAGCAGCCGCGCCACGGTTACGAGCTGATCCGGACCATCGAGGAGATGTTCGACGGCCAGTACAGCCCGAGCCCTGGCGCCATCTACCCCACCCTGACCATGCTCGAGGAACTGGGCTACGCCCGGGTCGAGGCCGAAACCGGCGGCAAGAAGCTGTATGCCATCACCGACGCCGGCCGCGCCTTCCTTGCCGAAAACCGCGACAGCCTCGAAGCACTCACGGAGCGCCTCCAGGTGATGTCCCGGCACATGCGCCGGATGAGCGTGCCCAATCCCATCCGCGAGGCCATGCACGCGCTGAAGCACCAACTCATGAACCACCACAAGGGTTGGGACGACGCCGAAGTCCGTCGCGTCGCGAAGCTGATCGAAGCCACCGCCCGGGCCGTCGCGGAGCGCCAGGGATGAGCGAGCGCCATGCCATCGTGCGCGTGCGTCATGCGTTGAAGATGCGCCGGCTGGAGGTTTCCCGCGTGCGGCAGCTCACGCCGCACATGGTCCGCGTGACGCTCACCGGTGTGGAACTGGAGGGTTTCACATCCGCCTCGCCGGACGACCACGTGAAGCTGTTCTTTCCCGTCGCCGGCGGCGCGCTGAACCTGCCGACGCTGGGACCGGAAGGCCCCGTCTATCCGGAAGGCGTGGAGCCTTCGCCGTCGCGTGACTACACACCGCGCCGCCACGACGCCGCCCTCAACGAGCTGGACATCGACTTCGTCCTGCATGGGGAGGGGCCGGCTTCGACCTGGGCCGAGAACGTGAAGGTGGGCGACAGGCTCGGCGTCGGCGGGCCCCGCGGTTCGATGATCGTGCCGGACGATTACGATCACTACGTGCTCGTAGGCGACGCCACGGCGCTTCCCGCCATCGGGCGCTGGTTGGAAGAGATGCCGGCGGACCGCGAAGTCACGGTCCTGGTCGAGGTCGATTCCTATCCCGAGCGCCAGGCCTTGCCACGCGACGTACGCTGGTTCGCGGCGGGCGAGTCGCCCGGCCTCGACGAGACCTTGGCTTCGCTGCCGATTCCCGACGGCGACACATTCTGGTGGGTCGCGCTCGAATCGAAGCGCGCCCGCACGCTACGTTCGCTGCTGGTGGAACAACGCGGCGTGGACAAGGACCGGGTCAAAGCCACCGGCTACTGGCAGGCAGATTAGGAACCTTGGCTCGCGAAAGCTGAACTTCCCTTAATGCGAGCCGCTCGACGAACACATAACCTTGGCGGCCAGCAAGGTACCCCTAGACGAGTATTGGGAGGGAGGCGGCACGATGCGGCGCGGCAGGAAAATACTGGCTTGGGTTCTCGGCATCGTGGTCCTGCTGATCGTGGCGGTCATACTGTTCATCGCCTTCTTCGACTGGAACCGGCTGAAGCCCACCATCAACGAGAAAGTGTCGGCGGCCATCGGGAGGCCTTTCGCCATCAACGGCGACCTCTCCGCGCACTGGTCCCGCGAGCCGGGAGAAGGCGGAGCCGCAAGCCTCATGCCCTGGCCGCATTTCACGGCGCGCGATATCACCGTGGCCAATCCGGGCTGGGCGATGGACAAACAGTTCGCGACGCTGGATTCGATCCAGTTCCGGCTCTCGCCGTTTCCGCTGATCGTCCACCGCATCGTGGTGCCGGAGATCCGCCTGGGCCAGCCGCGCATCGCCCTGCAACGGCAGAAGAACGGCGATAACACCTGGACCTTCAAGCTACCGGAAAGCACCGGCCCGTCGGAATGGCAGCTCGAACTCGACGCCATCGCCTTCGATAAGGGCCATATCGATTTCTCCGATGCCACGAACCAGCTGGTCATGGGCATCGACGTGACGCCGCTGGGCAAGGGCATTCCCTTCGACCAGATCATGGCGGAACAGGAGAAGGACGCCCGCGCGCAGGCGAAGAAGATCACCGGCGCCAGCGCGAAGGCCATGGCAAAAAGCGGTGCGGACGAAAAGGATCGCCAGGACGAGACCAAGAAGAAGCAGGTCTATTACTTCGCCTGGGACGCCAAGGGCACATACAAGAAATCAAGCGTTTCGGCCAAGGCCCGTACGGGTGGCGTGCTGGCACTGCGCGACGCGGATCGCCCCTTCCCCGTGCAGGCAGACGCCCGCTTCGGCGACACGCATATCGCCTTCGTCGGCACGCTCACCGATCCGGTCAACATGGGCGCGCTGGACGTGCGCCTCTGGTTTTCCGGCACGAGCATGTCGCACCTATACGACCTCACCGGCATCACTCTTCCGGATACCCCGCCTTTCGCCACCGAGGGGCATCTCAAGGCCAACCTCAAGACAGGTGCCAGCGTCTACACCTACGAGAACTTCACCGGCCGCGTGGGCGGAAGCGATCTCGGGGGCAGCCTGGTTTACGATACGCGCGGCCAGCGTCCCAGCCTCTCCGGCACCTTGAAGTCGAACCAGCTGCTTTTCAGCGACCTCGCGCCCCTTGTGGGCGGCGGGTCGAACGAAGAGAAGGCCGAGCGCGGCGACGTCACGAAGCAGCCAGCGGACAAGGTGCTGCCAGTTGAGCCGTTCAAGACCGATCGATGGAAGGCCATGGATGCCGACGTGCGCTTTACCGGCGTGAAGATCGTTCACGGCGAGCGCCTGCCGATCGACAACCTGTCCACCCACCTCATCCTGAAGGACGGCGTGCTCACGCTCGACCCGTTGCGGTTCGGCGTGGCCGGCGGCACGGTGGGCAGCAATATCCACCTGGACGGTTCGAATACCCCGATGAAGGGCAGCTTCAACCTCGGTGCTCGCCACCTGAAACTGAAGGAGCTGTTCCCCACCTTCGCACCGATGCAGACGAGCTTCGGCGAACTCAACGGCGACGCCTCGCTGACTGCCACCGGCAATTCGCCGGCCGCGCTGCTGGGCAGTTCCAACGGCGAAGTGAAGCTGCTCATCAATGACGGCGCGATCAGCAGTTCGCTGCTCGAACTGGCCGGCCTCAACGTGGGCAGCTATGCGGTGAACAAGCTGTTCGGCGACGAGGTGGTGAAGATCAACTGCATGGCCGCCGACCTGGTGGTCACCCAGGGGGTCATGGATTCGAAGCTGTTCGCTTTCGACACGGAGAAAGCGCTGATCAACGTCAATGGCAACATCGACTTCCGCAGCGAGAAGCTCAACCTCGACATCGTCCCGCACACGAAGGGCTTCCGCCTGTTCTCCCTGCGTTCGCCGTTGTACGTGCACGGGACGATGAAGGACCCCTCGGTGGGCGTGCATGCCGGCCCGCTGATCCTGCGCGGCGGCGGTGCGCTGGCGCTGGCCGTGTTCGCCGCACCCATCGCGGCCCTGGCGCCATTGGCCGTGCCGGAAAGCGGCAAGGCCGACGCCACGCAATGTCAGCCGTTGCTAGAAGACCTGCGCAGGAATCCGCCCAAAGCCCCACCCGCAGGAAGCCGCGGATAATGTAGGAGCGCGCCTTGCGCGCGACGGCTTTTCGCCGCAGTCCCCGATTTCACGCGCCAGCTCCAGGGCACGGCCTCAAGACATGTCGCGCGCGAGGCGCGCTCCTACAAAAGCGCTGCGGGTTCAGGCAAGCTTCGCGGCATGTCGCCTTCCCGCAAAGCTCACTTCCAGATCCACTTCTGCGTCCTGCTCTGGGGCTTTACCGCCATCCTCGGAAAACTGATCCAGCTGCCTGCGCTGCCGCTGGTGTGGTGGCGCATGCTGCTGGTTTCCGGCGCGCTGCTCTGCGTGCCGCGCGTATGGCGGGGGCTGCGCGCGATGCCGCCGCGCCTGCTGCTTTCCTATGCGGGTATCGGCGTGATCGTGGCGCTGCACTGGCTCACCTTCTACGGCGCGATCAAGCTGGCGAACGCCTCGGTGGCGGCGACGTGCATCGCCCTGTGTCCCGCCTTCCTCGCGATCGTGGAACCCTGGGTGGCCGGGCGGCGCTTCGACCCGCGTGAACTGATGATCGGCGCTGCCGTGGTGCCGGGGGTGGCGCTGGTCGCCGGCGGCCTGCCCGGCGACATGCGCCTGGGCCTCGCGGTGGGCGTGCTCTCGGCCATCTTCGTCGCCTTCTTCAGTGCACTCAACAAACGGCTGATCGATCGTTCGGACTCGCTGACGGTCACTTGCGTCGAGCTGGGAACGGGAACGCTGTTCCTCACCGTCCTGGCGCCGTTCTTCGCCTCGCCTGCCTTTGTCGTCCCCGGCACGCACGACGGCCTGCTGCTCCTGTTGCTCGCCTTTGGCTGCACGCTGCTGCCGTTTGCCTTGGCGCTGGCGGCGCTGCGTCACCTCTCCGCCTTCGCGACGCAGATGGTGACGAACCTGGAACCGGTGTATGCGATCGTGCTCGCGATCCCGCTATTGGGTGAACAGCGTGAGCTCGGGTGGACGTTCTATGCGGGCGTTGCGATTATCCTCATCGCGGTCTTCGCGCATCCATGGCTGCATCGCGGCGAGAAAGCGGAGCCCGCGGATCTCGTGGCGCCATGAGTCCGCCGTCGGGCGTATGAGGGCGCCTCAGGCTCTGCCGCGGGCGCGCATCGTGCGGGCGCGACGGGCGCGCTGGGCCGCGGACCGGCCTCCGCGCTTGCTTCGGAATGTTTTCACGGGTGACTCCGGGAACGGAACCTGGAGGGTCGATGCTCCGACCCTCTTGGTGAAAAAGCTGCAAACAGGGCGTCAGATCAGCTTGATTTCACGCAGACGTTCCTGAAGGTACTCGTGCGCCGTGATCGGCTCCGGATAACGCTTCGGGTTGTCCGGGGTGACGCAGGACGGCAGCACATCCAGTACCACATCCGGATTCGGGTGCAGGAAGAACGGCACCGAATAGCGCGGCTTGCGCGCGTTCTCGTCCTGCGGGTTGGTGACGCGGTGCGTGGTCGACGGATACACGTGGTTGGTCAGTCGCTGCAGCATGTCGCCGATGTTCACCACGATGGCGTCGCCCTCGGTGGTGATCGGCAGCCACTCGCCTTCGCGCGTGAGCACTTCGAGGCCCGCGGCGCTGGCGCCCACGAGCAGCGTGATGAAGTTGATGTCCTCGTGCGCACCGGCGCGCACGTTCGGCACGTCGGCCTGCTCGATCGGCGGGTAATGGATCGGGCGGAGGATGGAGTTGCCCGAATCGATCTTGTCGTCGAAGAAACGCTCCGGCAGGTCGATGTGCAGGGCCAGGGCGCGCAGCACGCGCGCACCGAGCTGGTCCAGCGCCTCGTAGATCCCGTAGCCCTTCTCCTTGAAATCCGGCACCTCTTCCGGCCACACGTTCGGCGGCATCACGTCCGCGAACCGCGAGTCGCGCGGGATCTCGCGGCCGATGTGCCAGAATTCCTTGAGATCGGCGAACTTGCTGTCCTTCGCGGTTTCCACCTTGAAAGGCGTGTAACCCCGCGCGCCGCCGCCACCGGGAACGTGGTATTTGCGCTTTACTTCGTCCGGCAGCGCGAAGAAGCGCTTGAACGCGTCGTAGGCCCCCTCGATGGCCTCCTGGGGGATGCCATGGCCGCTGATGCAGCAGAAGCCGAATTCACGATACGCGGCGCCCAGCTCGGCCACGAAGGCTTCGCGATCGGTGTCGTAGCGGCGGATATCGAGGGTGGGAACCTTCTTCATGCATCGTCTCGTGCGGGGTTAGGCTGCTGCCTGAGCCGCCGATTTTACGGCGTCCGCCAGCTGCCCCGCCAGCCGCTCCACCTCGGCGGCATCGGCCGCCTCGATGGTCACGCGCACCAGCGGCTCCGTGCCCGAGGCACGCAGCACCACGCGGCCGCGGCCTTCCAGCGCGGCCTCCACCTCGGCCAGCGCCTGGCGCACGGTGTCCGTGCCCAGTGCCGCCTTGGCGCCTTCCACACGCACGTTCACCATCGTCTGCGGGAGCTTGACCAGGCCGGCACGGGCCTCGGCGAAGGTCTCGCCGGAGTCCGCGAGCACTTCGAGCAGGGCCAGCGCGGCGACGATGCCGTCGCCGGTGGTGAATCGATCGAGGCAGAGCACGTGGCCGGAGGTCTCGCCGCCGAGCACGCCGCCGTATTCCTTGAGCTGCTGCAGCACGTAACGGTCGCCCACGTTGGCGCGCACGAACGGGATGTCGAGCTGCTTCAGCGCGCGCTGGAGCCCGTAGTTGCTCATCAGCGTGCCGACCACCGGACCGGGCAGCGATGCCCGCCGCTTCCAGTGCCGCGCGATCACGTAAAGCATGTCGTCGCCGTCGGTGACCGTACCGTCGCGATCCACCAAGCGGACACGGTCGCCATCGCCGTCGAAGGCGATGCCGAGGTCGGCGCCGTGTTCGACCACGGCCCGGGCAAGGGCCCCCGGATCCGTCGACCCGACGCCGCGGTTGATGTTCAGGCCATCGGGCTCGGTGCCGATGGTGTACACCTCGGCACCGAGGTCGCGGAAGACCTTCGGCGCGACCTGGTAGGTGGCACCGTGAGCGCAGTCGAGGACCAGGCGCATACCCGCCATCGAGAAATCGTCGGCGACGGTGGACTTGCAGAACTCCGCGTAACGGGTAACGGCGTCTTCCACGCGGCTGGCCTTGCCCAGCGACTCGGAGGCCACCGTGGCGAACTCCGCTTCGAGCTCCGCCTCGATCTCCGCTTCGAGCTCGTCGTCCAGCTTCTCGCCATGGCTGGAAAAGAACTTGATGCCGTTGTCCTGGTGCGGATTGTGCGAGGCACTGATGACGATACCCGCGTCCGCGCGGAGGGAACGCGTGAGGTAGGCCACCCCCGGCGTCGGCATCGGGCCGAGCAGGCGCACGTTCGCCCCGGAGGCGACAAGGCCCGCTTCCAGCGCGGATTCGAACATGTAGCCGGAAACGCGGGTGTCCTTGCCGATAACCACGGTGACCTTGCGGCTCTGGTCGCGACGCTCTGGACCGCCGCCCGGTCCGCGCAGGTCGGCGGCGCGCCTCCGGGCCAGCACGGCGCCGGCGGCGCGGCCCAGGCGCAGGATGAAATCGGCACTGATCGGGTAGCTCCCGACATGGCCGCGGATGCCATCTGTGCCGAAATACTTGCGTTCGCTCATGGTCTTATCGTTCCTTGCAGGTTCGGCAGATGATACTCCGGCCCGGTGAACGGGCCCGATAGGCCCGACGCGCTAGCCAGTGGTGTAGGAGCGCGCCTCGCGCGCGACGGCTTTTCGGCCCAGTCCCCAAAACTGGCGCGCCAGCTTAAAGGCACGGCCTCAAAAACTGTCGCGCGCGAGGCGCGCTCCTACTCGTCGGGCCAGCGGGGCGGGGCTGGCTTGTCGTTGCGCGGGGCGGTATCGCCCACCTTCACGGCGGCCCACACGGCCAGTGCGTCGATCGTGGGCGCCACGTCGTGCACGCGGACCATCAGCGCGCCCCGCTGCACGGCGATCAGCGCCGCGGCCACGGAGCCATGGACGCGCGCGGCCGGGTCCTGGCGGCCGGTGAGCGTTCCGATCATCCCCTTGCGCGACACGCCTACGTAGGCACCCGCGCCCAGCTCGGCGAAGCGTGCGGTGGCACGCAGCAGGGCCAGGTTGTGTTCGAGGGTCTTGCCGAAGCCGAAGCCGGGATCGACCAGGACCCTGCGCCGCTCGATGCCCGCCAGTTCGCAGGCGAAAAGGCGGTCGGTGAGGAAGCGGTGGACATCGCCGACCACGTCGTCGTAGTCAGGCGCATCCTGCATCGTCCGCGGCTCGCCCTGCATGTGCACGAGGCAGACCGGCACGCGCAGCTCGGCGGCGGCATCCAGCGCACCTTCGCGGCGCAGCGCATGGACGTCGTTGATCATGCCCGCGCCCGCGGCGACGGCGGCGCGCATCACCTCGGGCTTGGAGGTGTCCACCGAAATCGGCAGCGAGGTCGCGGCCGCGAGCCGCTCGATCAGCGGCACGACACGGCGGATTTCTTCCTCGGCGGCGACATCGTCCGCTCCCGGACGCGTGGATTCGCCGCCGACGTCAAGCATGTCGGCGCCCTCTTCCGCCAGCGTCATCGCATGGGCGTACGCGGCCTCGAGGGTGGCGTGCCTGCCGCCGTCCGAGAAGGAATCGGGCGTGACGTTCACGATGCCGACGACGCGGGGCCGGTCGAGGGACAGCGCGCGTCCGTTGCAGTCGAGGACCGTGGCGAAGGGATCGTAGTTCATGCGCTCAACCCGGCTGCTGTCCGCCGATGGCGCCCATGAAACGGCGGTAGTAGCGGAGTTCGTCGATGGAATCGCGGATGTCGGAGAGCGCGGTATGCGCCGAGTCCTTCGCGAAACCCCGCGCGATCTCCGGCGACCAGCGCCGGGAGAGCTCCTTGAGGGTCGACACGTCGAGGTTCCGGTAATGGAAGTAACGCTCCAGCTTCGGCATCTCGCGGTGCATGAAGCGGCGGTCCTGGCAGATGGAGTTGCCGCACATGGGTGACTTGCCCGCGGGCACCCATTCGCGCAGGAAGGCGATGGTGGCTTCCTCGGCCTGCTCGGGCGAGGTGTCGGATTCCACGGCGCGGCCCCACAGGCCCGAGCGCATGTGCTGGTTGCGGTTCCAGGCGTCCATCTGCTGCAGGCGGGCATCCGCGTGCGATATGGCGAAGACCGGCCCCTCGGCGAGCACGTTCAGATCCTTGTCCGTCACGATGGTGGCGATTTCGAGGATGGAATCGTTGTCGGTATCCAGACCCGTCATTTCCAGGTCGATCCAGATGAGGTTGTCTTCGTTCGCGGCGGTCATGGGCGCTCCCTTCTGTCACGGAAGTCTACCCCGTCAGCACGAACTGTAGGAGCCGACTACCCAGGCGAAAAGCCAACGGAGCGCTGGAGCGGCGCGCTATCATCCCGGAATGGCCGAACCGACCTTCTTCTGGCACGACTACGAGACCTTCGGCGCCGATCCGCGGCGCGACCACCCCAGCCAGTTCGCCGGCATCCGTACCGACACGAACCTCGAGGTGGTCGGCGAGCCCGTGATGATCTACTGCAAGCCGCCACGGGACATGCCTCCGCAGCCGGCCGCCT
This sequence comes from Luteibacter sp. SVR4-7G, assembly GCF_056755555.1. Classification (NCBI taxonomy): domain Bacteria; kingdom Pseudomonadati; phylum Pseudomonadota; class Gammaproteobacteria; order Lysobacterales; family Rhodanobacteraceae; genus Luteibacter; species Luteibacter sp. SVR4-7G. The sequence goes on from NZ_JBPGXO010000020.1 coordinate 48,964, forward strand.
GCCTGGTCACCGGCATCGCCCCACAACTCGCCGAGCGCGAGGGCCTGAAGGAAGCCGACTTCGCCGCCGCCGTCCACGAGCAGATCGCCTTCCCCGGCACCTGCACCGTCGGCTACAACTCACTGCGCTTCGACGACGAATTCACGCGGCACCTCCTCTACCGCAACTTCTACGACCCGTATGGCCGCGAGTGGGAGAACGGCAATTCGCGCTGGGACCTGATCGACCTGGTACGCATGTGCCAGGCGCTACGCCCGGAAGGCATCGTCTGGCCCACCCGCGAGGACGGCACGCCGAGCTTCAAGCTGGAGCACCTCGCGACCGCGAACGGCCTCAAGCAGGACCGCGCCCACGACGCGCTGTCGGACGTGGAAGCGCTGATCGGCCTGGCCCGGCTCATCCGGCAGAAGCAGCCGAAGCTGTGGGACTGGTACTTCGCCCTGCGCCGGAAGCAGCGGGTGTTCGAACTGCTGGACGTGGCGGCGATGACGCCCGTGGTGCACGTCTCATCGCGTTATCCGGCCAGCCGCCACTGCCTCGCCGTGATTGTCCCTCTCGCGGCGCATCCATCGCGGCCGGGCGAAGTCATCGTGTACGACCTCGCCTCGGACCCGTCCGACCTGCTCGCGCTGGACGACGACGAGGTTGCCGACCGTGTCTTCACCTCCCGCGCGGACCTGCCCGAAGGCGTGGAGCGGATCGCGCTGCGCACCGTCCGCGCGAACCATGCGCCTGCCCTGGCGCCGTTGTCGGTGCTGAAGAACCTGGACCATGGACGGCTCGGACTGGACATGGCATCGGTGGAACGCCACCTGGGAGCGCTGCGCAACGCCAGCGGGCTGGCCGAGAAGCTGCGCCGCGTGTACGGGCATGCGAGCGACCTGCCGCCTGCGGAAGATCCCGAGCTGGCGCTCTATGGCGGCTTCCTGCCGGACGCCGACCGCCGCCTGCTCGCCGAGGTGCGCGCCACACCGCCAGAACAGCTGGGCAGCCGCGCATTCCCTTTCCGCGACCCGCGTTATCCGGAACTGCTGTTCCGCTATCGAGCGCGGAACTGGCCGCAGACGCTCAGCCTGGACGAACAGGCGCGCTGGGAGGCGTTTCGTGTCGACCGTCTGACCCGCCACGGCCCGCTGACCACGCTCACCCTGGACGACTACTTCACCGAACTCGCCACCTTGCGTGCCTTGCCCGGCTCGCCCTTCGCCCTGCTCGACGAGCTGGAAGCGTGGGGCCGGGAACTGCGCTGAAACCTCCGACCATGCCCAAGACCTATTTCACGCCCGCCACCTTCCGCTTCTTCAAATCGCTGGTTCGCAACAACAATCGCGAATGGTTCCAGGAGCACAAGGACGACTACGAGCGCCATGTGCGTGAGCCGTTCCTTGCACTGATCGGCGACCTCGCCGCGCCGTTGCAGAAGATCAGCCCGCACTTCCGCGCCGACACGCGCAAGGTGGGCGGCTCGCTGTATCGCATCCACCGCGATACGCGATTCGCCAACGACAAGCAGCCATACAAGGGCTGGCAGGGCTCGCGCTTCTTCCATGAGCGCCGCCACGAGATCCAGGCGCCCGGCTTCTACCTGCACATCCAGCCGGGAGAGTGTTTCGTCGGCGCCGGCATGTGGCATCCGGAGCCGCCCGTGCTGAAGAAGCTGCGCGAGTTCCTTGCCGACAATCCCGGGGCATGGAAGCGTGCGACGCATTCAAAGGCGTTCGTGGAGCGCTTCAGCTTCTGGGGCGACAGCCTGTCGCGGCCGCCGCGCGGATTCGATGCGAGCCATGAGCTGATCGAGGACCTGAAGCGGAAGAACTTCGCCGCCGGGCAGGACTTCGACGAGGCGCTGGCCTGTTCATCCGAACTGCTGCCGTTCGTGGTGGACAACTTCAAGCGACTGGCGCCGATGGTGGACTACCTCTGTGCCGCACAGGAACTGGAGTTCTAAAGACCAGCAGGAAGCCCATAGACCTGTAGGAGCGCGCCTTGCGCGCGACAGCTTCTCGCGAAGAGCCACAGGCCCTGATGCTCACGGCCTCAAAAGATGTCGCGCGCAAGCACGCTCCTACAGAGCTCGGTCAAGGTCGCAGAATTCCGGACGGGCCTGTAGGAGCGCGCCTTGCGCGCGACAGCTTTTAGCGACAGAGCCGCAGGCCCTGCTGCTCGAGGCCTCAAAAGATGTCGCGCGCAGGCGCGCTCCTACAACTCGTAGAGCTCGATCGGCAGGTCGTCCGGGTCGGCGAAGAAGGTGAAGCGGCGGCCGGTGTATTCGTCGGTGCGAATGGGTTCGCACGCGACGCCGCGTTCGGCCAGCGTGGCCACCACGGCATCGATGTCGCGCACGGAAAACGCCAGGTGCCGGAGGCCCTGGGCTTCAGGACGCGACGGGCGCTTCGGCGGCGACGGGAACGAGAACAGTTCCAGTTGCACGCCCGGACTGACTTCGAGGTCCAGCTTCCACGAGTCGCGCGCCTCACGGTACGCCTCGTGGAGCACCCTGAACCCCAGCACCTCGGTATAGAACGCCTTGGAACGCGGATAGTCGGAGCAAATCAGCGCCACGTGGTGGATGGCTTCCAGCATCGGACTCACGCCTCGGAAAACGGAAAGGCGAGCACGTCGGCGATCGCGTCGGTGCGCGAGAGGACCATCAACAGACGCTCGACACCGAGCGCGACGCCCGCGCAATCCGGCATGCCATCCAGCACGGCCAGCAGGTTCTCGTCGATCGGCACTTCCGGCAGGCCGCGCTCGCGGCGCTTAGCGTTGTCGCGCTCGAAGCGCGCGCGTTGTTCCGCCGCGTCGTTGAGTTCGTGGTAGCCGTTGGCGAGCTCATAAGGGCCCACATAGACCTCGAAACGCTTCGCCACCGGCGGGTCGCCCGGGCGAATGCGTGCGAGTGCGCACTGGCTCGCCGGGTAGTCCGAGACCACCGTGATCCGGTCACGCGGAAAACCTGGCTGGATACGATGCGTCATCAGCAGGTCCAGCCAGTCGTCACGCTCCAGGCCCTGCGGATCGAGGCCGATGCCGGCCAGGGGCGCCTGGATCCGTTCGAGCGGGTCGGTCAGCGGGTCCACGCCGAGCGTGTCGCGGAAGAGGCCGCGATAGGTCGTCTCCACGACGTCGAACGTGCGCCCCGCTTCCAGCAGCAGCTTCTCCAGCAGGTCGATCACCTCGCGGGCGAGCTTCGCCTCGTCCCAACCGACGCGGTACCACTCGAGCATGCTGAATTCGGGATTGTGCCGGCCACCCGCCTCGCCATCGCGGAAGACCCGGCCCAGTTCGTAGCAGTCGCCGATACCGGCCGCGAGCAGGCGCTTCATCGGAAACTCGGGCGAGGTGCGCATCCAGCGTTCCCGCGGACCGGCATCGACGTGACCACTGAAGCGCGTGCTGAAACTCTGGATGTTCGGGTCGGTATTCCCCGCCGCGGAGAGGATCGGCGTCTCCACTTCCAGCACGCCGCGGCCGGCGAAGAACGTGCGGATCCGCGCATACGTGGCGGCACGCAGACGCAGCTGCCCGAGGTCTTTCATGGCGCGACTCCGTGTTCGGCCAGCAAGGCCAGGAGATCGGCCTCCGTGTAGACGGGCACGCCGAGCTCGTTCGCCTTGTCGAGCTTCGAGCCGGCGGCCTCGCCCGCGAAGACGCCGGTCGTCTTCTTCGAGACCGAACCGGCGACCTTCGCCCCCAGCGACTCCAGCCGCTCGGTGGCGTCGTCGCGCTTCAGCGTCTCCATCGTGCCGGTGATGACATAGGTATGGCCTTCGAGCGGCAGCGCGGCCGCGGCCCTGGCCGGAAGCTGGTCGAGCAGCCAGGCCATGTCGACGAAATCGTTGACCAGCTTCCGGTAGTTGGCCGGCTCGCTGATGTGCGCCCACAGGTTGGCCGCGGCAGCGGCCGGTACGCCGGCGACGATCCAGTTGTGTTCGCCGGCCGAAACCAGTTCCTGCACGCTCTTGTACGTCTTCGCGAGCAAGGCGACGTTCTTCGGACCTAACTTCGGCACCTTCGCCGCCTCGAGCAGGACGTCGAGGCCCAGGCGGTCGCGCAGCTTCGGCGAGGGCGCGCCTTCGTCGGCGAAGGTGATGCCTGCGGCCAGCAGCGCGTCCACGACCTTCTGGTTACCTTCCTGCTCGAAGAACGCGGCGATCGAGGTGGCCACCTCGTCGCCTATGTCGGGCAGCACGCGCAGCACCGCTGCCGGCGTGCGGCGCACGACGGCGAGCGAGCCCAGCCACGTGGCGAGGGTCTTCGCCGTGCTCTCGCCGATGTGCATGATGCCCAGCGCGAAGAGGAAACGCGGCAGCGTGCTCTTCTTGCTCGCTGCGATGGACGCCACGAGGTTCTCGGCCCACTTCGTGGCGACCTTGCCCTGCTTCACCGTTTCCGGCGTGGAACCGTCGCGTTCGTCCGCCAGCGTCTTCATGCGCACGAAGCTGTCGACGGTGAGCGCGTAGAGATCGGCGGGCGTATGCACCATGTCGAACTCGACGAGGGCGTCCACGAAGCGGTCGCCCAGGCCGTCGATGTCCATGGCGCGGCGCGACGCGAAATGGATGAGGGCTTCCTTGCGCTGCGCGCCGCAGATGAGGCCGCCGGAGCAGCGGTAGGCCGCCGCGCCTTCCTCGCGCAGGAGCTCGGACCCGCACACCGGGCAGGTCTCCGGCATCTTCCAGGGCACCGTGTTCGCCGGCCGCCCTTCCATCACCACGCGCGCCACCTCGGGAATGACGTCGCCGGCCCTGCGCACGATCACGGTGTCGCCGACGCGCACGTCGAGGCGCGCGATCTGGTCGGCGTTATGGAGGGTGGCACTGGTGACGGTGACGCCGCCCACCTGCACGGGGGCCAGCCGCGCCACCGGCGTGGCAGCGCCGGTGCGGCCGATCTGGATCTCGATGCCCTCCACCGTCGTCATTTGTTCCTGCGCAGGGTATTTGTGCGCGATGGCCCAGCGCGGCGCCCGCGAAACGAAGCCCATCTCATTCTGGCCTTCGTAGTCGTCGAGCTTGTAGACGACGCCGTCGATGTCGTACGGCAGGCTGTCGCGCTTCTCGCCGATCCGGCGGAAGTACGCGATGAGGCCTTCGAAACCTTTCGCGGTGGATACCTCGGGCGACACGGGGAAACCCCATTCGCGCAGCTTCGCCAGCGTGGCCGAATGCGTCTCCGGCAGGTCGCCGCCATCGACACGGCCCACGGCATAGGCGAAGAAGGCCAGCGGACGCTTGGCGGTCACCGCGGGATCCAGCTGGCGCAGCGAACCCGCCGCGCCATTGCGCGGATTGGCCAGGGGTTTCTCGCCCGCGGCGCGTGCGCGCTCGTTGAAGGCCTCGAAGGCGGCGCGGGGCATGATCACCTCGCCACGCACCTCGAGCACGCGCGGCCAGCCCTCGCCGCGCAGGCGCAGCGGGATGGCTTTCACCGTGCGCAGGTTGGCGGTGACGTCCTCGCCCACCGCGCCGTCGCCGCGCGTGGCGCCCTGCACGAAGACACCGTTCTCGTAGCGCAGGCTGATGGCGAGCCCGTCGAGCTTCGGCTCCACCGAGAACACCGGCTGTCTGCGTCCCAGGGTCTGTTCAATACGGCGTTCGAAGTCGGCCACCTCGCGGTATTTCTCGCGATCGGTGTCGCCTTCCTGCTCGAAGGCGTTGCCGAGCGACAGCATCGGCACCGCGTGCACCACCTCGGCGAAGCCGCCATGGGCACGGGCGCCCACGCGCCGCGTGGGCGAGTCGTCGCTGGCGAGATCCGCATACTCCGCCTCCAGCGCCTCGAGCTCGCGCATCAGCCGGTCGTATTCGGCATCCGCGATATCGGGCTCGTCGAGGACGTGGTAGCGGTAGTTCGCGTCCTCGATGCGCCTGCGCAGGTCCCGCGCGCGCTCGACGGCTTCGACAGGGGCGATGGCTTGGGGCATGGGCAAGGTCCGTGGTGGTGCGTACGACCGACGCGACCCTGAACTCTCGGCCGAAGCCGCGGCAAAAGCAAGGGACACCCGCCTGCATTCTCATCCGCTATAATTTCCCGGCCATGCCTCTCGAAGACGTCAGCACCGACCCGCATACCGACGACGTCCCAGGCCTTCCATCCGACCGCCCCGCCTTCGCACCGGCGCAGCCCTCCAGCACGGCGCGCTATCGCGGCCTGATCTGGCTCGTCGCGGCCGCGTTCTTCATGCAGGCCCTGGACTCGACCATCGTGAACACGGCCGTGCCCGCCATCGCGAGCGCGCTCCAGGTCACCCCGCTGAGCATGCGCACGGCGCTCACCTGCTACGTCCTGACCCTGGCGGTCTTCATCCCCATGAGTCCCTGGCTCTGCGACCGCTTCGGCACGCGCAGGGTCTTCGGCGGCGCCATCCTCGTGTTCTCGCTGGGCTCGCTGCTCTGCGGCCTGGCCCAAACGCTGCCCGAGCTCGTGTTTTCGCGCATCCTGCAGGGACTCGGCGGCGCCGCGCTCATGCCGGTGGGCCGCTACGTGCTCGTGCGCAGCATCGATCGCCACGAGTTCGTGAAGTCGATGACCACGGTCGCCACCTTTGGCCTGCTCGGCTCGGTGTTCGGTCCGCTGATCGGCGGCGCGCTCGTGGAGTTCACCAACTGGCGCCTGATCTTCCTCATCAACGTGCCCGTTGGCATCCTCGGCCTCGTGCTGAACCGCCGCGAGATGCCGGATTACCGGCTTGACCGCGCGCACCGTTTCGACACCTTCGGTTTCATGCTTTTCGCCGGCGCGTCCGCGCTATGCCTGATGGCCGCGGAAACGCTCGGCACGAAGGGCCATGCGGTCGCGATCACGGGCTACGCGCTGGGTGCGATCGCGCTGGCCACGCTCTACGTGTGGCATAGCCGGCGCACGGATCACCCGGTGACCGACCTCTCGCTGCTCAAGGTACGCAGCGTCTGGGTGTCGCTGGCCGGCAACCTGTTCACCCGCCTCGGCGTGTCAGGCATGTACCTGCTGCTGGTGCTGTTCCTGCAGATCGGCTGTGGCTGGTCGCCCCTGGCCGCCGGCATGATGATGGTGCCGCAGGCCATAGGCTCCATCTCGGTGAAACCCTTCATCGACCGCCTGCTCACGCACTTTGGCTACCGCAAGCTGCTGCTCGGCAACACCATCGCCGTGTCGGTGGTGCTGTGTTCGTTCGCCTTCCTCTCGCCGCATACGCCGCCCTGGCTCATCGCCGGCTTCGTGTACGTGTACGGTGCGGTGATGTCGCTGCAATACACCTCGATGAACACGCTGGCTTACGTGGACCTCGACGTGAAGCACGCCTCGATGGCATCGTCGATGGCCTCCACGGCGCAGTACCTGTCGATGAGCTTCGGTATCGCCCTGGCCTCGCTGCTCATGGCCGGCTTCCTCGACTCGCACAGCGCGGACGGTTACGTCCGGGCCTTCCGCTGGTCGGTGACCATGCTGGGCATGGTCACCCTCGCCGGAAGCTGGATTTTCGGCAGATTGCGCGAAACGCGGCCCGCCACGGTATAACTCACAAGGACACCGCGCCTTCCTTCGCGGCTTGATCTGGAACGATCCCATGCACGATTCCGCCGGCATTCTGCTGATCCTGTTCATCATCTTCGTCGCCGCGCAGATCGGCGGCGAGCTGGCGCAGAGGCTGCGCCTGCCTTCCGTCGTCGGGGAAATCGCCGCGGGCTGCGTCATCGGGCCTTCGGCCCTCGGCTGGGTGAGCCTGCCCGATATCGCGGTGGGGACGCCGCTGGATGTGCTCGCCGAAATCGGCGTGATCCTGCTCCTTTTCTCAGTCGGCCTGGAAACGCGGCTGGACGACCTGAAGAAGGTAGGCGCCAGCGCCTTCCTCGTCGGCGTCCTCGGCGTGCTGCTGCCGTTCGGCCTCGGCGCGCTGTGGGCACACGGCTCGGGCTTCGACTGGATCAAGTCGATGTTCGTGGCCGCCGCCTTCGTCGCGACCTCCGCAGGCATCACTGCCCGCGTGCTGCAGGAACTGGGCGTGCTCCAGCGCCGCGAGGCGCGGATCATCCTCGGCGCGGCCGTCATCGACGACATCCTCGCCATGCTCCTGCTCGGCATCGTGTCGTCGCTGCAAGGCGGGGGCGCGGTGGATATCGGCAGCCTCCTGCTGACCCTGCTCGGCGCCGTGGGCTTCGTCGCCGTCATCGGCTGGGCCGGGACGCGGGTCATGCGCAGGGGCTCGGGCTGGCTGGAAAAGCCCAGCAACCCGATGTCCCCGCTGGCGATCGTGCTGGCACTGTGCCTGGGCCTCGCCTACCTGTCGATGAAGTTCCACCTGGCAGCGATCATCGGCGCGTTCCTGGCCGGCATGATCGCCTCGGAGACGCGCCAGCGGCACCAGCTCGAGGAGCAGACCGCGCCCTTGCTGGCCTTCCTCACGCCGTTCTTCTTCGTGGTCACCGGCGCCAAGGTGAACCTGGCGGAGCTCGGCAGCGCGAGCGCCCTGGGCATGCTCGCGGTAGTCACCCTCATCGCCATCGTGTCCAAGCTGGCCGGCGGCTTTCTCGGTGCCATCAAGCTCGGACGGCGCGGCGCGACCATCGTCGGGTTCGGCATGGTCCCGCGAGGCGAAGTGGGCGTGGTGATTGCCGCCCTGGGCCTGGCCGCGGGCGTGTTCGACGAGCGGATCTATGCGGTTATCGTAGCCATGTCGTTGCTCACGGCGATGGTCACGCCCCCGGTGCTGGCCTTCTTGCTGCGCGACCGCCATGGCGCTTCGGGGACGCCGTGAGCAGAAGTGAGAATCGTGCTCCATCTGCGTTCAGTGAAGAGCCTTAGACTGATGCGGCAGACGACCACGTCCAGGTCGTCCCCAAGGAGCCTCCATGAACATCAAGACCGTCCTCGGCCTTCCCCTGGCCGCCCTGCTCGCCACGGCGGTCGCCGCCCCCGCCTCGGCTGCCGTGCTGACCCGCAGCGACGGCATCTACGTGCGCTGTGACCAGTGCGGCGTGGTGCAGAGCATCGAACACAACGTCACCGCCGGCCGCGACCACGGCACCGCCGGCGCGGTCATCGGCGCGATCGCCGGCGGCGTCCTCGGCAACCAGGTCGGCAAGGGCAAGGGCCGCACCCTCGCCACGGTCGGCGGCGCGGTGGGCGGCGGTTTCGCCGGCAACGCCATCGGCAAGGGCGGCGGCGGCGAGAGCTACACGCTGCGCCTGAAGATGGGCACCGGCGGCTACACCAACGTCCAGGTCAAGGATGCCTCGGCCATCCGCCAGGGCGACATCGTGGTGGTCGACGACCAGGGCAACGTGTCCCGCGTGCAGTAAGGACTTTGTAGGAGCGCGCGTAGCGCGCGACAGCTTTCCGCGAGAAGCAACAGGCCCTGCTGCTCAACGCCCCAAAAGCTGTCGCGCGCAAGGCGCGCTCCTACAACGCGTGCGTGGGCAGGTCGAAGACGCGCCGCAGGTACGCGATGTAGTCCGGATCCTCGAGTTCCATGTTCTTCCCCGGCGAATCGGACAACTTCGCCACCGGCTGTCCGTTGCAGCGGGCCATCTTGATGACGATGTTGATCGGCTTCGGGCCCACGTCGTTGGTGAGGTTGGTGCCGACGCCGAAGGAAAGCAGGCAGCGCCCGGCGAAGTGCCGGTAGAGTTCCATGACCCGCGGGATGTCCAGGCTGTCGCTGAAGACGAGGGTCTTCGTGCGCGGGTCCACCCGGTTCGCCTCGTAATGCGCGATCACCCGGTCGCCCCATGCGATCGGATCGCCCGAGTCATGCCTGGCGCCATCGAACAGTTTGCAGAAGTACATGTCGAAGTCGCGCAGGAAGGCGTCGAGGCCATAGACATCGGACAGCGCGATGCCGAGATCGCCACGGTACTCCCGCGCCCAGGCTTCGAGCGCGGCGGTCTGCGAATCGCGCAGGCGCGGCCCCAGCGACTGGAAGGCCTGGAGGTATTCGTGTGCCATGCTGCCGATGGGCCGCAGGCCCTGGCGCATCGCGAGCCACACGTTGCTGGTTCCGGCCAGCTGCTCGCCCAGCTCGCGGCGCAGGATGCCCAGCATTTCCTCGTGCCAGTCCCGCGAGAAGCGCCGGCGCGTGCCGTAATCGGCGATGCGCACGCTTTCGTAGCCGGGAGTGTCGCGCAGCAGCGCGATCTTCGCGCGCAGGCGTGCCCTGCCCTCGTCCAGGTCGATGTCCGGAGCGGTCGAGCGGAAGTACAGCTCATTGACGATCGCCAGCAGCGGCACTTCGAACATGATCGTGTGCAGCCACGGCCCGGCGATGACGATCTCGATTTCACCGTTGCCCTTTGCCGATGGCTCGACGGTCACGTACTTCGCGTTGAGCTGGAACAGCCCGAGGAAATCGACGAAGTCGCTGTCGATGAAGCGCAGGCTGCCAAGGTAGGCAAGTTCCTCCTCGGTGAAGCGCAGCGTACAGAGCGCGGCGAGCTCTTCGCGGATGCGGCCCAGCAGCGGCACGAGGTCCACGCCAGGCGTACGGCAGCGGAACCGGTACTCGACCTGCGCGGCCGGGTACTGGTGCAGCACCACCTGCATCATGGTGAACTTGTAGAGGTCGGTGTCGAGCAGGGATTGGACGATCATGCGCTGGCGCCCGTGATGGCGATCTGCCTGTTCACCGCGTCGACGAAAGGCTGCGTGCCCGGCCAGGAAGTGATCCGCCCGAGCTTCTTCCCGCGATGGAAGAGGAAGAACGCCGGGATGCCGTGCAGGCCGAAACGCGTGGCCATGCTGGGATCGTCGTAGACGTTGTCATGCAGCCAGCGCACCTCGGGCCACTCGAAACGCTCGGGCGTGAGCAGGATCTGCCTCTTGGCGATGTCGCAGTTGGGGCAGTCGCGCCCCCAGAGGAAAAGGATGGCGATGCGGTTGTCGTCGCTGGCCAGGTTGGCATCGAGTTCATCGTCCACGATGCGCTGCATGGGGAAGCGCTGGAAGAACTCGGGAACGCTGGAATCGGACATGGGGGAATCCGTGATCGGGTCGAACAGCCGAAATGGGGTCGATGCGGCGATAATCCGAGGGTACCTCCACCAGGGATTCGTCGTGCGCTTCTTCCTCGGCTGTCTGCTCCTCCTCTGCGCCGGCCTCGCCCCGGCGGCCACCCTGACCCTCGACACCGGCTCGGGCGCGCGCAAGCTGACGACGGAACAGTTGCTCGCCCGCTCCGATGCCAGGGACATCGAGGTGCCTGGCGATGTCTCTTACCACCGGGACACGCATTACCGCGCCGTGCCGCTCAAGGCCCTGCTGGACGGTGTGCCGGCCGATGCGCACCTGCAATTCGTCGCCCTCGACGGCTTCGCCGCCGAAGTGCCGGCTTCGCTGGTCCTCGACGGTCATGGCGCCGAGGCATGGCTGGCCATCGAGCCGCCGGGCGCGCCGTGGCCCAAGCTCGGCAAGGACAAGCCCAGCGCGGGGCCGTTCTACCTCGTATGGCTGCATCCCGAAGCAGGACACGTCGGGCCCGAGCAATGGCCTTACCAGGTAGCGGCCATCCGCGTGCTCGCCTCGCCTGCCGACCGCTTCCCGGCCATGCAGCCGGCGGGCTCGTTGCCGGCCAACGCACCTGCCCGCCGCGGCTTCGCGGTGTTCCAGCGCAACTGCCTGAGCTGCCACACCCTCAACGGCCAGGGCGACGCACAGCTCGGGCCGGACCTCAACGTCCCGCACAGCCCCACCGAATACCTGCGCGAGGACATGCTGCGCACCCTGGTGCGCAATCCGCAGGACCTGCGCCACTGGCCGCAGGCGAAGATGCCGGCCTTCGACCGGAAGGTGCTGTCGGATGCCGACCTGGACGACCTGATCGCCTACCTGAAGCACATGGCAAACCGCAGAAGCGCACCGTAGGAGCGCGCCTGCGCGCGACATCTTTTCGCCCCGGTTTCCAGGATTACGCACCAGCTTCAAGTCACGGCCCCAAAACATGTCGTACCCGACGCGGGCATAAACGCGCAGGCGCGCTCCTACGAGGGTCGCTGCAGGCGCTGGAGTTCCTGGGTTCGCTCGGTGGGTTTCAGTTGCGACAACTTCTTCACCCGCGCGAAGAACGCCGGCCACGAGCGCCCGCACTCGTCGAACAAGGTCGCAAAGGATGGCACCCAGGTGTCGTAAAGGCCGAATGGCAGCAGCGTGGCGTTGTTGAGCGGACGCGACATCCAGCGGTCGTAACGATGGTCGCCGCCTGCCTCACTGTCGCGCCAGGCGAGGTAGCGGCCGCGGAAATCCTCGAAGGCCTCCGCCTTGGCCACGCGCTTCGCATCGTCGGTCCACGCCTGCGCATAGATTTCCTTAAGGCGATCGCGCAACGCGAGGATCTGTCCGGTGAACGAATGCTCCAGCGCATCGCCCTTGCCGTCCGGCGCCGCCTGGTTCCGCGATGCGCGCCATTCGCGCACCCCTTCCCGCTCCACGAAGGTAGCGAAGGACTCGTTGAACGACGAATCGTTCTTCACGTAGATCTTCTGGTGGGCCAGCTCGTGGAAGATCGTGCCGGCGAGTTCGTCGTCGTCCCAGCGCAGCATGCTGCTGAGGATGGGATCGGCAAACCAGCCCAGCGTGGAATACGCCGGTACCTCGCCGAGGGCGACGTCATGACCGAGCGCCCGCTGGCGTGCCGCCTCGCGATCGGCGAGGTCCTTGCGGAAATAGCCGCGGTACGCCACGCAGCCTGCAATCGGAAAACAGTGTGTCACCGGGGCGACCGACAGCTCGGGCGTGGCGAAGACGTTCCACGCGACCCAGGGCCGATCGAGCTGCACGTAATAGGTGTAGCTGCGATTGTCCGGAAGGTCGAGCTTTGCCGACGCGAAGCGGCGTGCCTCGGTCGCGAGTTCCAGCCGCTTGCGCGTGGTGTCGGACGTATTGGGATCCGCCAGCACCTTGCTTATGGGGCGCCGCTCGTTGAGCAGCGCCGCCTGGCCGTGCGCGACATGGGCGTAGTAGCCGATGGAACGGCAACCTGCGATCAGGAACACGACGATGGCGGCGAGCGTCAGGCGCATCGGAGCATTGTGCCGTACCGCGAGAGTCGCTGGGCCCCTTCAATCCGGCATGCGTGTCCCCGTCATCGACTGCAACACCCCGTCCCTGCGGATCAGCCCGTGCATCAGCGCGGCGCCCATGTGCAGCAGGAAGGTGAGGAAGAACAGCCAGGCAAGATACCGGTGCGCCTCGCGCAACCAGGCGAACAGCACCGGATCGGACGGAAGGATCGGCGGCAGCAGCAGACCGCCACCGAGCGTGACCGGATAATTTCCGGCGGAGAGCATGCCCCAGCCGATCAGCGGCATCGCGATCATCAGCGCGTAAAGCAGCCAGTGCGAACCGTGCGCCGCAAGCTTCTGCCACGCAGGCAGATCCGCGGGCAGCGGCGGCGCGCGGTGGGTCAGCCGGAAACCGAGCCGGATCAGCGCCAGTACGAAGATCGTGATACCGAGCGGCTTGTGGATCGCCAGCAGCCATTCGTGTTTCGTCTCGACGGTGCTGACCATGCCCGCGCCGACGAACAGCATGGCGAGGATCATCGCCGCCATCAGCCAGTGCAGCACGCGGGCGAACGGATGGAACGTATGAAAGCGGCTCATCGCTTGGTCTCCCGGGCTTCCTCGCTGGTGCGGCGCAGATAGGAATCCGCGTAGGCGGCCGAGCGCGCCACGATCAGCGGATCGCCCGAGATTTCGATGCCGCGGGGCAGGATCGTCGGATCGTAGTTGACGTCGCGGCAAGGACCGTCGGCCTGCGGCTGGGCCGCATCGATGACGAGGGTACCGGCATCCACCACCTGCCGGTCGGCGGGCCATGCGCGGGTCGCGTCGTCGACAGGATCGCCGGACGCGGCAAGGACCATCTGCAGGTGCCAGCGCAGCGGCCCCGCGGCAAGACGCTTCGAGAGGTCCGCGGCCAGGTAATCGGTATCGCCCGCCGCGGGCCCGCCGTCCCCTTCGGGCGGCTGCTCCGGCACCACCATCCAGCGGACCGCATGGCGCTGCCCTTCGCCATCGCGGAGGTAGAAAGCGTTGATGCTCCGGTAGGTCTCCGTCGCGTAGCTGGCCGACGGCTTGGCCGTCTTCACCCAGGTGAGGAAACCCGCCGTTTCGGGATGCGACTTGAAGAACGCGCCCGCCTTCGCGGGATCGGGCTTGCCAGTGGCCGGGTCCGGGTGGGTCGCCACCTGCAGCTCATAGAAGGCCTGCGGTGTCGACACCGGGAAGAGCGGCATCGCGTTCATGCCGGTGCGCCATTGCTCGCCGTCGGCCAGATCGAAGCGGAGCGCGAAGCTGCGGATCGGGACGCTGCTGTCGGCCGCGTAAGGGTTACCGCCGGGGATAGCCAACCGTCCCACCACGGGCGTCGATACCCCGGCGGCGAACAGCCCCGCCGTGGAATAGCGCGCCAGTCCGCCGTTCGACTCGAAGCGCCCGGCGACGCAGACGCCCTTGGCATGGTTGCGCCGGAAGCCCGGATGCTCGCCGCCGTTGGCCTGCAAGGTATCGATCATTCGCCTGGGGGTGAGCCGATGGGGCGCCAACCAGCCGCCCACGTAACCGAAGGCGGCGGCGGAGCCCACCACGGCGAGGCCGATCAGTGCCCAGCGCCAACCCGTATGTGCCGGTGGGTGGGCCCTGTTAGCGGGTTCTTGCGTCATGTGTCTGCGTCCTGTCGAAGTTGGCGTTCCAGGGTGGGACGTACGTCAGGGACTTTTATTCCCTTACGGGGGAATAATCCATGCCACCGGACGTCATACGTCCGACGAAGCGCCCGGCGGAGGCCCGGCATGTCCGACCCGCACATCGACGATGCCCTGCGCACGATGCTGCCGCGCCTGCGGCGCTTCGCGCTGTGGCTCGCCCGCGACGTCCATGCGGCCGACGACCTCGTCCAGTCCACGATCGAACGCGCGCTGGCGCGCTGGCATTCGCGGCGGGAGGAGGAAAGCCTGCGGGCCTGGCTGTTCGCAATCCTGTACCGCCAGTTCCTCGACGGAAAACGCCGCGCGAGCCGCTACGCCCTGCTGCTCGGCTCGCTCGACCACGAAGAACCGACCTGGCCGTCCGCGGAACGGGTAGCCATCGCGCATTCCACCCTGACGGCGTTCGCCTCGCTCCCGGCGGAACAGCGCAGCCTGCTGATCTGGATCTCCGTGGAAGGCCTGAGCTACCAGGAAGTCGCCGACATCCTGGAGATCCCCATCGGCACCGTGATGTCCCGGCTGTCCCGCGCGCGCCGCGCCTTGCGCCAGCTTGGCGAAGGCGACCCCCAATCCCCTTCCCTGCGATTGCTGAAATGAACCTCACGCCCCCCAGCGAACACGATATCCATGCCTATGTGGACGGCCATCTGGATGGCGCCCGCCGTGGCGAAGTCGAGCGCTACCTCGCGCGGCACCCGGAGCAGCACGACGAGGTGCAGGGGTGGCGCCAGGACGCGCAGCAGTTGCGCGCGCTGCTGGCGGGCGATCTCGCCCCGGCACCGGCGCTGGATCCAGCGCGGGTGCGCGAACGTGTCCGCCGCCGCCGGGTACGCCGCTGGGCTGCCGCCGCCGGCGTGGTGCTGTGCCTCGCCGTGGGCGGCATCGGCGGCTGGGCTGCGCGGGGCATGGGCAGCAGCGAGGCGCCGATGGCCGACGCCATGCAGGCCTACCGGCTGCTCGCCCTGGATCACGGCGTCGGCATGGACATCACCACGGGCAACGAGGGCGACCTGCGCGCCTGGCTCGCCGGCCGCGTCGGTTCCGACGTCCGCCTGCCCGACCTGGCCGACGCCGGCTTCCGCCCCATGGGCGGACGCCTGTTCGCCACCGACCAGGGCCCGGCGGCGATGGTGCTCTACGATGACGGCAAGGGCCACACGGTGAGCTTCTACGTCCGCCCGCCAGGCCCGGCCCGGCATTTCCTGCCGCGCGGCTCCCGCGAGGACGACGGTCTGCTGGCGAACTACTGGTCCGCAGGAGAGCACAACTACGCCGTGGTCACCCAGGCCGACCCGGCAGGCCGCCAGGCGGCGGACCGCGTGACCGGGAAGGCGATCTAGGCATAGCACCGCTGCGCGCTGTAGGAGCGCGCCTTGCGCGCGACATCTTTGGGGGCCATGCGCAACAGGGCCTGTTGCTCTTCGCGAAAAGATGTCGCGCGCAAGCGCGCTCCTACGCCCGCTCGTGCAGTTCGCCAGAGTGCAGTTCCAGCGTACGGTCCATGCGGCCCGCCAGACGCGAATCGTGAGTGACCAGCACGAAGCTCGTACCGATTTCGCGGTTGAGTTCCAGCATCAGCTCGTACACGTGCGCCGCGTTGGCTTCGTCGAGGTTGCCCGTGGGCTCGTCGCCGAGGACGCAGGCGGGACGCGTCACCAGGGCGCGCGCCACGGCGCAGCGCTGGCGCTCGCCGCCGGACATCTCCGCCGGACGGTGACGCAGGCGCGCACCCAGGCCCACGCGTTCCAGCAAGGCCGTGGCTTCCTTTTCCGCCTGCCCGATCGACACGCCGCGGATCAGCAGCGGCATGCACACGTTCTCGAGCGCGGTGAATTCCGGCAGCAGGTGGTGGAACTGGTAGATGAAGCCCAGCGAGCGGTTGCGCTCGCGTCCACGCTCCGCATCCGACAGTTCCGAAAGCACGCGGCCGTTCACCTCGACCTTGCCAGCGGTGAGCGTGTCGAGGCCGCCGATGATGTGCAGCAGGGTGGACTTGCCCGAGCCGGATGCGCCCACGATGGCCATGGTCTCGCCACGGCGCAGCGCGAAGTTCACATTGGAGAGGACGCCCGTGCGCAGGTCGCCCTCCTCGTAGACCTTGGCGACGCCGGTGGCGCGAAGGACGATGTCGTTCGGCTTATTCATAGCGGAGCGCCTGGGCGGGCTGCGTGCGCGAGGCGCGCCACGCCGGGTACAGCGTGGCCAGCAGGGAGAACGCGAAGGTCACCAGCACCACCCAGCCCACGTCGGACCAGAGCAGCTGGCTGGGCAGTTCGCTGATGTAGTACACGTCCGGCGAGAGGAAGTTCTGCCCCGTGACATGCTCGATCCACTTCACGATGGCCGGCAGGTTGAGCGACAGCAGCGCGCCGAGCAGCACGCCGAAACCGATGCCGACGATGCCCACGAGCACGCCCTGCACCATGAACATGCCCATGATGCTGCGCGGCGTGGAGCCCAGCGTGCGCAGGATGGCAATGTCGGCCTGCTTGTCGGTCACCAGCATCATCAGCATGGAAATGAGGTTGATCACGGCCACGAGGATGATCAGCGAGAGGATGATGAACATCACCTTCTTTTCCATGTCGATGGCGCGGAAGAAGTTGGCGTGGGTGTCCATCCAGGTCTCGACGCGATAGGCCTGGCCCAGCTTGTTCACCAGCTCCTGCGCGACCGGCCAGGCCTCGCGCATGTCGTCGAGCTTCAGGCGGATGCCGGTGGGCCCGTCGAAACCATTCAGCCGTTCGGCGTCCTGCATGGATATGAGCGCGAGGTTCGCGTCGTATTCCTGCATGCCGAGCTCGAAGATGCCGCTGACGGTGAAGCTGCGCAGCTTCGGCACGGCGCCCATCGGCGTGGCCGTGAACTGCGGCACCACCACGGTGACCTTGTCGCCCACCTGCACGCCGAGGGTCAGCGCGAGTTCGCGCCCGAGCACGATCTTCCAGCTGCGGTCGGTCAGGTCGGTCATCTTGCCTTCGACCATGTGCTGGTCGATGTCGGACACCTTGGGCTCCATCGACGGCACGACGCCGCGGATGAGCGCGCCGCTGGGCCGGCGGGCCTGCAGGAAGGCCTGGATTTCCACATAAGGCGCGGCGCCGCGTACGTGCTGCGTGGACTCGGCGGTCTTCACCGCGGTCTGCCAGTTCTGCACGGTTTCGTCGATGCCTGACACGGTGACGTGCGAGACGGCGCCCAGGATGCGGTTGCGCAGCTCGCTGTCGAAGCCGTTCATGACCGACATCACCGTGATGAGCGCGGTGACGCTGATCGCGATGCATACGATCGACACGGTGGAAATGAAGGAAATGAACTGGTTGCGACGCTTCGCCCGCGTATAGCGCAGTCCGATGAAGAGCTCTAGGGGTCTGAACATACCTGTCGACAACAGCCTGGGATGAGGGGGCGCCAAATGAGACACGCACCGCGCCGCAGAGTGCCCGATGCAGCCTGCCGGGGCAAGCCGATCCGCTAAACGGCGGTGCGCAACCGGGCGCGGAGAAGGCGAAGATCGTCGGCCGGGGTGTTGTCCGGCAGGAGGGCCACCTGCCCCGCGCCGCGCCGCCAATGCAGGTGGAGGAACACCGCGCTGCCGAAAAGCCGCGAATGCGTCAGTTCGGCCGGGACGTCACGGCCACAGCGCAGGGTGACCGTCCACAACCCGCCCGGCGACAGCCGGAGGGCGGTAACGGGCGGGCGCCGGAAGGCATGCAGGCGCCGAAGGCCATGAGTGCCCACGATCGCCGCCAGGACGCAGCGGAGATACCATGGCAAGGACGTGAGGAACGGAGCGACGATGGCGAGGCACAGCACCGCCGCCGCCAGGGTCGTCAGCGTGGCCGAAGGCCGGTGCTCAAAGACGGTGCCTCGTGCGGATGTCATCGATGATGGCCTGCCAGTCGTTGCGCGGGGCGCGGGCATGGCCCATCACCCAATCCCAGAGATCGGGATCCTGCACGTCGAGCAGTTCGTCGAATGCCAGCCGCGTGGCGTCGTCGGCGTCGGCGAAGCGCTCGTCGAGCCAGCCGCCGAAAAGACGGTCCAGCTCGCGCGTCCCGCGGCGGGTGCGCCAGCGAAGGCGTTTGAGGCGGGCTTCGTCCATCGTACGAACCTCAGGCAATGTAGGAGCGCGCCTTGCGCGCGACAGCTTTTGAGGCCGTGCCTCCGAACTGGCGCGCCAGCTTGGGGACTGAGCCGAAAAGCTGTCGCGCGCAGGCGCGCTCCTACAGGATGTCCAGCGCCGTCCTCCGGCCGGAGGACGGCATCCGTCAGGCCGAGCGGCGCTCCACGATCAGCTTCTTGATCTCCGCGATCGCCTTCGCCGGATTCAGCCCCTTCGGGCAGGTGCGCGCGCAGTTCATGATCGTGTGGCAGCGATACAGCTTGAACGGATCCTCGAGGTCGTCCAGGCGGTTGCCGGTGTCTTCGTCGCGGCTGTCCACGATCCAGCGGTAGGCCTGGAGCAGGATGGCCGGACCGAGGTAGCGGTCGCCGTTCCACCAGTAGCTCGGGCAGGAGGTGGAGCAGCAGGCGCAGAGGATGCACTCGTAGAGGCCATCGAGCTTCTTGCGGTCTTCCGGCGACTGCAGGCGCTCCTTGTCGGCCGGGGCGGGGCTCTGCGTGCGCATCCACGGCTTGATCGACGCGAACTGCGCGTAGAAGTGCGTGAGGTCCGGCACCAGGTCCTTCACCACCGGCATGTGCGGCAGCGGGTAGATGTTGACCGTTCCGTTGCCGCAGTCCTCGATGGCCTTGGTGCAGGCCAGCGTGTTCGTGCCGGCGATGTTCATGGCGCAGGAACCGCAGATGCCTTCACGGCACGAACGGCGCAGCGAGAGCGTGGAATCGATCTCGTTCTTGATCTTCAGCAAGGCGTCGAGAACCATCGGGCCGCACGTATCGAGGTCCACCTCGTACGTATCGGTGCGCGGGTTCTGGCCGTCGTCCGGCGTCCAGCGGTAGACCTTGAAGGTGCGCACGTTCTTCGCGCCCTTCGCCGGGAAATGCTTGCCGGTCTGGATCTTGGAATTCTTGGGTAACGTGAACTCTGCCACGATGGCCTCTCCGGTCCGGTATCAGTAAACGCGCTTCTTCGGCGGCACGACTTCGACATCGTCCGTCAGGGTGTACATGTGCACCGGACGGAAGTCGAAGCGCGACCTGCCGGCCTCGTCGATCCACACCAGCGTGTGCTTCTGCCAGTCGTGGTCGTCGCGCTCGGGGAAGTCCTCGCGGGCATGGGCGCCGCGGCTCTCCGGACGCTGCTCGGCCGAGTGCATGGTGGCCACGGCCTGGGCGAGCAGGTTCGACAGTTCCAGCGTCTCGATGAGGTCGGAGTTCCAGACCAGCGAACGGTCGGTGACCTTCACGTCCTGGAACTTCGTGAAGACCTCGGAGATCTTCTGCGAGCCTTCCTTCAGCGTCTCGCCGGTACGGAACACCGCGGCGTCGGACTGCATGGTCTTCTGCATCTCGGCGCGGATCTGCGCCGTGGGCGTGCTGCCGTTGGCGTAGCGCAGCGCGTCGAAGCGGGCCAGCACCTTGTCCAGCGCGTTGGCCGGCAGGTCGCGGTGCGGCGTGCCCGGCTTGACGATCTCGGCGCAGCGATGCGCCACCGCGCGGCCGAAGACCACCAGGTCGAGCAGCGAATTGGAACCGAGACGGTTGGCGCCGTGCACCGACACGCAGGCCGCTTCGCCGATGGCGAACAGGCCCGGCACCACGGCATCGGGATCCTCACCGAGCTTGGTGACGACTTCGCCGTGATAATTGGTCGGGATGCCGCCCATGTTGTAGTGGACGGTCGGCAGCACCGGGATCGGCTCCTTGGTGACGTCGACGCCCGCGAAGATGCGCGCGGATTCGGCGATGCCCGGGAGGCGCTCGTGGATGACCTCGGGACCGAGGTGCATCAGGTTCAGGTGGATGTGGTCCTTGTTCGGGCCCACACCGCGGCCTTCGCGGATCTCGATGGTCATCGCGCGGCTGACCACGTCGCGCGAGGCGAGGTCCTTCGCGTTCGGCGCATAGCGCTCCATGAAGCGCTCGCCTTCCGAATTGGTGAGGTAACCGCCCTCGCCGCGCACGCCCTCGGTGATGAGGCAGCCGGCGCCGTAGATACCCGTCGGGTGGAACTGCACGAACTCCATGTCCTGCAGAGGCAGGCCGGCACGCAGCACCATGCCGCCGCCGTCGCCCGTGCAGGTATGCGCCGACGTGGCGCTGAAATACGCACGGCCGTAGCCGCCGGTGGCCATCACGACCGCATGGCCGCGGAACAGGTGCAGGGTGCCCTCGTTCATGTCGAGCGCGAGCACGCCCACGCACTTGCCTTCCTCGAAGATGAGGTCGATGGCGAAGTATTCGATGAAGAAGGTGGCGTCGTGCGCCAGCGCCTGCTGGTAGAGCGTGTGCAGGATGGCGTGGCCGGTACGGTCGGCGGCGGCGCAGGTGCGCTGCGCGGTGCCTTGGCCGTAGTGCGTGGTCATGCCGCCGAACGGACGCTGGTAGATCTTGCCTTCCTCGGTACGCGAGAACGGCACACCGTAATGTTCGAGTTCGATGATGGCCGGAATGGCTTCGCGGCACATGTACTCGATGGCGTCCTGGTCACCGAGCCAGTCGGAGCCTTTGATCGTGTCGTAGAAGTGGAAGCGCCAATCGTCTTCGCCCATGTTGCCGAGCGCGGCGGAAATACCGCCCTGCGCCGCCACCGTGTGCGAGCGGGTCGGGAACACCTTGGTGATGCACGCGGCCTTGAGCCCCTTCTCGGCCAGGCCGAAGGTGGCGCGGAGGCCCGCGCCGCCGGCGCCGACCACGATCACGTCGTACTTGTGTTGTTGAACCTTGTAGGCTTCCATCGATCAGTTTCCGAGCGCGACGCGCAGCACGGCCAGTACGCCAGCGAGCATGGCGAGTACGGCGATGAACTTGATGAGCACCAGCGAGGCCACTTCGAGCCAGCGCGTGTGGACGTAGTCTTCGATCACGACCTGCAGGCCGAGCACCGCATGGCGGAACAAGGTGACTAGGAGGGCGACGAGCAGCACGGCGTTCCAGGGCTTCGCGAGGATGTCGCGGGCAGCCGCATAGTCGGCGTGCATCAGGCCAAGGACCGTGACCACGAACCAGACGGTGAGGAAGACGAGGGCGAGGCCGGTGACGCGCTGGACCAGCCAGTGGCTGACGCCTTCCTTCGCCGAACCGAGGCCGCGGGCGCGGGCAAGCGGATTGCGCAGATCCCGGCTCATGCGTGGCCCCCGGCGAGCACGTACGCCCAGACGGCGACGGTGAGCACGATGGCGACGACGATCGAGAGCCAGCTGTTGCGGACGAACGCGGGAATCGAATAGCCCGAGCCGGTGTCCTGCACCAGGTGACGGATGCCGTTGGCGAGGTGATAGAAGAAGGCCAGGGTCCAGCCTATGAGCACGACCGTGCCGATGGCGCTGCCGGCGTAGTCCTTGAAGGTCGCGAAGGCGTCCGGACCGGCTGCAAGGGCGGCGAGGCCCCACACGAGGAGGAGGCTACCGACGGCGAGAACGATGCCGGTGGCACGATGCAGGATGGAGGTCACCATCTGCACTTGCCACTTGTAGACCTGGAGATGCGGTGAGAGCGGGCGTCCCGTTTGTGCCATGGCGGCTATCCTGATTGGAATCGCTGGTGCCCGACAGTCTTCCTCGCCTTCCGGTTCTCAGAAGTCGATGCAGCGTCCGTTCTTTTCCCAGTCGCCGTAACGCGTTGGGTCCAATGGCGCTTTCTCGACCCCTGCTTCGCCGTTCGTGGGGACGACCGGCGGAACGAGCGGCTTCGCCGGAGCGGAATCGTTCGTGCCCTTGGGTTCGGAGGGATTGTCGGACATGGTTATAAAGCCCTGAAAGCGTAATACCTGTGCCACGGCAGCACAACCTTGACGAACACCGGGGACCTTGGGAAGGGCGCCACCGGACCGTATATCTTACTCCCTCCCCACCCTCTTTGCCTCCCGCATGCCGAGCACTACCACTCGCACGATCGCCCTCGCCGGCCCCGATGCCGCCGGCTTCGCCAATGCCCAGCTCAGCAGCGACATCCTCGCCCTCGCCACCGGCCGCTGGCACTGGAGCGGCTGGCTGGACCCCAAGGGCCGGGTACGGGCCCTGCTCCAGGTGGCCCGCGTGGCCGAGGACCGGTTCGTGCTGCTGCCGCGCGGCGGCGATGCGCAGGCGCTCGCGCAGGATCTCACGCGCTTCGTGTTCCGCTCGAAGGTGAAGATCCATGTCTCCGACGCCATGCACGTGAGCGATGGCGATGCGTTCGACGACGGCCGTGTGCGCGAAGACGACGACGGCAGCCTGTCGTTCGGCGAAGGCGATGCGTCGTTGCGCGTCGGTGTGCATAGCGGTCATGACGCATGGATCGCGCGACACATCGCAAAAGGTTTTGCATGGCTGCCGGACGCAGCACTGGGCGCGTTACTTCCGCCGGCGCTGTCGATGGAACGACTGGGTGCGGTCGCGTTCGACAAAGGTTGTTTTCCGGGCCAGGAAATCGCGGCGCGCCTGCACTTCCTCGGTGGTCACAAGCGTCATCTGCATGCCGCGCGCATCGACGGCGACGTCGCGCTTGATGAAGGTCAAACATTGCGCATTAACGGAAAGGATGCAGGCATCGTGTTGATGAACGCGTGCATCGGCAAATCGCCTACGACTCTTGTCGTACTCGACGACATAGTGTCGCAGGAGGAGACTCTTGACATCGGCGATGCGCGCCTTCATCTCATTTCGACATTCGCTGCGTAATGTGCGCTGCATCGCAAAATTCTTTCGAATATCGTGTGTGAGTCGAAGCTGAACCGAGCAGTGCGCGCACTTGCGCAATTCGCAGCGCGCCACTAGTCTCCGCCGATCCCATTCACGTGGCCGTGGTGTTTCGACACGGTTACACCCGCGACGATCCGTCGAAGATGACGGTTCTGGCGCGACCCGGTCCCCACCGGAGAGAGCGATGCGCACCCCCGTGCTGCGCGCGCCAACACCCCATACCGGACGACTCCGGACAGTCGCCCAGTACAGTCACGATGTGTGACGCCCGAGTCATCCGTGTTTTCTGAGTGAACGGATGCCATCGGTTGGTCCAGGTAGTAACGGCCTGCCCGCCCGTCTACCGCTCATACGTCTCCCATGGCCTTCCGGCCGCAAGTGACGGAAAAGCTCGTTGGAGGCAGAAACACATGAAACTCTCCGCTTTGCTCTGGATGGCGTCCGTCCTCCCGAGCCACCTCGCCGACCAGACGTGCCTGGCGACGACGGTTTATCTCGAAGCACGCAGCGAACCCACCATCGGCCAGTACGCGGTGGCGGAAGTCGCCCTCAGGCGTCGCGATCGCGGCATGGGCGGCAACAACGTGTGCGAAGTCGTCAAGGCGCCGCGCCAGTTCGCCATCACCACCACGCCGAAAGATTTCGAGGTCACCGATCTCGTCGCCTGGACGAAGGCATGGAAGATCGCTGGCGATTCCCTCAACAACTGGAGCCTGCCGAAGAGCGAACGCCTCGTCTACGTGCCGCAGGCCGATCACTTCGCAACAGTCGCCGTCGCACCGAGCTGGTCCGCCAGCCGCGTGGTGCGCAAGATCGGCGATCACGCGTTCTACGCCGTCAACTGACGCGCGACAATTTGCGCGGACGGGAATCCAGGCGGGCAGCTTGGGATTCCCCAAAAAAAAGCCCTCGGATGAGGGCTTTTTTCGTTTAGACGTCCAGACGTCTAACGCCGATAAACGCGATCCCCGCGCACCTCGACGTAATCGCCGCGGCGAAGCTGCGGATCCTCGCGTTGCGTCACCGTGGCCCAGCGGCCGTCGTCCAGCCTGATGCGTACGCGGAAGGCCACGTCGTCGGCGCCGTTGCGCTTGCCTACCTGGTTGCCGACGACACCGCCGACCACCGCGCCGCCGACCGTGGCCGCCGAACGGCCATCGCCCTTGCCGATGGTATTGCCTAACAGGCCGCCGGCAACCGCGCCGATCACGGCGCCCAGGGGCGAGGAGTCCTTCTGCACGTAGACCTGCTCGATGTCATCGACGACACCGCACTGCGCGCATCCTCGCGGCGCGCTTGAATACGCCACCGTGTCGTCGCGATACACCCGCCGCGGCTGCTCATAGCACGCCGCCAGCGACAGCGTGGCGAGGGCGGCGGCGACGAGGCCGATCTGGCGAACAATGCTATGCATGGCTAGTCCTCCCGATGGGATCGATGGATCAACGCGCGTCCGAAACCACCGAGACGCCTTCCTGCACTTCCACGCGATCGCCCGGATCGTGATCCATGCGGACCGAGCGCGTCACGCCGTTGTATTCGTAGCGGACGTCATAGGCCACGATCTTGTCGCCGCTGCTGCCCGGCACGGTGCTGCACTTGCGCACCGTGCTGGTCACCGTATTCGTTTCCTGGCGGCGCTCCTGGATCTCGTGTCCGGCATAACCGCCGCCCACCGCACCGGCCACCGTCGCCAGCGTGCGGCCCTTGCCACCGCCGATCTGGTTGCCGAGCAGGCCGCCCGCCACGGCGCCGATGGCGGTGCCTGCGATCTGGTGCTGATCCTTCACCGGCGCCCGGTGGGTCACCACTTCGTCGTGGCACTCACGCTTCGGCGCGGTGGCCGCTTCGCGCACCGGGTCCACGCTCACCACGCGCGCGTACTTCGGGCCTGCCGGCTCCGAAGCCGCAGGTCCGGCCGCGCCAGGGCCCGAAGCGTTTGCCACATCGGCGTTCGCATCGCGGTTGCAGGCGGAAAGGCCAAATACCAGGACCGCGCCCAAACCCGCGTTCAGGACGGAAATCTTCAACCTGCTCATACCCTATCTCCACTGTGGATCGGCGGTTCAGCCGCCTCGGTCCCATTTGACAATCGCTAAACTGAACGACG
>NZ_JBPGXO010000021.1:0-73073 GCF_056755555.1 Luteibacter sp. SVR4-7G
GGATAGGGATCCGACTCCGGCGGATGGAGCTCTGAAGAACAGCTATGACGCCAAGAAGGTGGCTGAGGAACAGGAGCTATCTGCACAAGCGGGCTATGTGGGTATGCGCAGCGTAGGTGCGATTGCGCAGTACATGCAGGACCACGCGACGACAGACGAGGAACGAGACGCATGGGCGGATGGCAGCCGAAACAAGGTCATTCTTCACGGCGTGGTGGGCGCCGCGATGGCTTCACTCGGGGGTGGTAATGCAGCGCAGGGAGCGCTCGGTGCTGCTTCGTCCGAAGCCGCTTCGAAGGCCATGCAAGACTATCTGGCCTCAAGTGGCGTCGTCCCGGGATCGGAAGAGTGGAAGACGTACATGGAGTTGGGTGCGACGGCCGTGGGCGGAGCCGTTGGCGGCAGTGCGGGTGCGGCGGCGGCACTCGATGGTGAGTTGTATAACCGCCAGCTGCACGAGACCGAGAAGCAAAGGATCGAGGTACTTGCTGGCGGGGACGAGACCAAGGAGGTTCGCCTGAGCGCTGCCGCGTGTGCGCTTGTACATTGCTCTGCAGAGTACGCGGAGGACTCCCCGGAGTACGCGTACTACTCAAAGCTTGAAGCCATCGGCAATGGAAGTGACTACGCGAGTGAGCGGGAGCTTCTACAAGCGCAGTCTTACCAGCGGATGGGGGTGAACTCGGACGGCAAGGCGACTCCAGTTACGGAATATCTCTTTCAGTATGACAGCGGGCTGTCTGACACTCTTTCATGGGTCAACAATAGCTACGGCCGTCCAGTGACGCGTGCGGGCGGCTTGCTTCAATCCGCCAGCGGAGCAGCGGCAATGGTTGGAGGGGGTGTGCTCACGGCAGGGGGGCTTGCAGCCTGTCCGGAGTCGTTCGGTGCAGGTTGCGGTGCCGCTTTGGTAGGAGGGCTTGCTGTCGGCTGGGGCGCCGACAACTGGAAGGCGGGAGCCGATACCGCGGCAACCGGCACCAACGGTGCCACATTTATAGGCTCTTCGATCTCGAAAGGGTTCGGAATATCAGAGGGCGCCGGAGAACTCATTTACGGTGCGCTGGGCGCAGTTGGAACTATGAATGTCGCTGGTGCGCTGAGTTCGGCTGCGCGTGCCAGGGAAGGTGCCACGCTCCTGAGCGCTGAAGCGACTGCTACCCTGACATACAAGCCAACCTCAGGGGTGGTTTTACAGTCTGCAGAGGGTCGTACGACCACGATTGTTGGCTCCTACTCGAATGACATGGAGTCGGTGATTAATGAGCTTGGGAACGTTAAGACGACCAACCTTGGTCCGAGAACTGGTGGATTCAACGTGCTGAACATTCCGGACGATCTGTATGTGAACCCCAGGCAGTTCTGGACAGACTACAACCAGCCCTGGCTTGCAAATGCAATTGATCGCGGCGATAACATTCTCGCGGCTACACGTCCGGCTTTCGACGTGCAAGGCGTCAATCGTCTCTTTAGCGTTCTCGTGAAACCAAATGAGACGACGGGACTGATGGAGTTGTCGGGCTACGGGCGAGAATATTTGATGCTCAAACGGGCGGGGTATGTTTATAAAGACGGGAAATTCGTGAAATGAATTACATTTCGAGTTTGGCTGAGGTCGTCCGCGTGTCATGGGGGTACTTGATCTCGGCCTACGGCCTCAGTGTGATCGACGTTGATACCGACAATGTTCTGCTTCGAGGTCCGAAATATGCCATTGACATCATGACCGATAGGGACGGGGTGAGCATGATCTATATCGACACTCAAGGGGAGCCGATTGCTGGGTACAACTTGTTCTTGTTTCTATGGGCCACTCGCAAAGATCGTCTGACTTTCTTTGCCAAAGAGCCAGTAACGACTACTCGTGCGCAATGGCTCAATCTTCATGTTGGAATCCTGGCCCAACATCTGGAGAACGCAGGGCAGGACATTCTAGAGGGATCCAGGGCGTGGATTGAAAGTTACCCTGGCGCACCGCTACAACCGGCAAGAAAAATTGCCGGCTTGCTTTAAGTGTCAAAACAATATCCGGCAGTACACGGCGCTGTTCGGCGGTGTGCCGATCGCAACGGGTTTGGAACCATTTAGTGCCAGATGAGCTAGCGAGCTTCCTATATTCCGACTACGGAATGGGACCCGCGGAGGCTCGGACGACGAGTACTATTTGGCCGTATGGAGCATCATCAGCGCACCGCTATTGGTGGAACGTATAGGGAGCGGCTATCGTATTGCGTTTCCCGAGAGAATTAAACTGATGAGTCAGTTGGATTCGAAATGGGGTGCTCGAGTGAAGGAAGCGCTTGAGGAGACGTTGAAATCCGCCCCGTATCGCGACGAACTATAGGTAGTGTTGTGACGTCCATACATGCATCAGTTGAGTTCGGGATTGTGATTAGGCGCGCGTCTCTGATCGAGCGAGGCGTAGGGCTTGATCAGGTGTACATGTGCATGGGAGACCTCGTTACCCACAGGCATCAATGACGAGTTGATTTCATTCGGCCCGTCCTTCGGCCCTGAGGCGCAGCGCGAGTTCCTGCGGCGCCTCGAAGAGTTAGGCCTTGTTTACTTTGAAGACTTTTTTGACATCAATGTCGATCATCCAGTGTGGTGCGCATTTCTAATCACGTCTGGTCTTGAGGATCCTGCCGCCAGGCATTTATAGAATTGGGTACATGGAAATCGAATTCATTGATCGCGAAGAAATGTATTCGGTGCGAGCAGTCGGCGTGGAGCTGTTCTTGTGCGTTGTCGTGGGAGGAGTGGGCTTGTGGGACGAAAGGATTCCGATGGATGAGGTTATGACGCGGCAGTTTCGTGAGAATCCTTGCGGCTTGCTCCCTTGGGTCCAGAAGGTGCGTCGCGGATCGATAGCTAACCAGGGCAGGGATAGCGGAAAGGGCTGAGGTCCCGCGTCGAAACGGGTAACCCACACCCCTAAAGCTTTCCCCCCGCAAGCCGATAAGCCCATCGAACGACCCCCCGGGCGATGTGCGCCAAGGGTCCCAACGGTACGGACGATGGCGAAGAAATCCTCCAAAGACGCCCCCCGCGCCCCGCTGGCGCTGGATGCCGACCTGCGTATCGGCGCGGCGCCGGCGCTCCGCGATACGCTGCTGGGCGTCCTGGCCGCCGGCCAGCCCGTCGAGCTCGACGGCGCGTCCGTGGCCCAGGTCGATACGGCGGCACTGCAGGTCCTCGCGGCGTTCTCCCGCGACGCCCGTGCGGCGGGCCTTCCCGTCGCCTGGACCGGTGTCAGCGACCCTCTCCGGCGCGGCGTGTCCGTGCTGGGCCTTGATGCTTTGATCGAACTGCCGGCCCACGCCGGCGTGAACTGAAGGTGCTCCGATGGCGAAGATTCTTGCGGTAGACGACTCGGCCTCCATGCGCAGCATGGTGGCCTTCACCCTGCGTGGCGCGGGCCACGACGTGGACGAGGCCGATAACGGCCAGGCGGCGCTGGATACGGCGCGCGGCACGAAGTTCGACCTGGTCCTGGCCGACGTGAACATGCCGGTGATGGACGGCATTTCCATGGTCCGCGAGATGCGCACGATGGCCGGTTACAGCGGCGTGCCCATCCTCATGCTCACCACCGAGTCGAACCCGGAAAAGAAGATGGAAGGCAAGGCCGCCGGCGCCACCGGCTGGCTGGTGAAGCCGTTCGACCCCGACCAGCTGCTGGCCACCGTCGCCCGCGTGCTCGGTTAATCCGCTCCAAGACGTTCCGGCAATCCAGGATCCACCTCCATGTCCAAAGTCGATCTGGCGCAATTCCACAAGGCGTTCCACGAGGAAAGCCTCGATGGCCTCGACGCCATGGAGCAGGCGCTCCTCGCCCTGGACGAAGGTGCCGACGATCCGGAGCTGATCAACGTGGTGTTCCGCGCCGCCCACTCGATCAAGGGCGGCGCGGCCACGTTCGGTTTCACCGACGTGGCGGCGTTCACCCACGTGGCCGAGAACCTGATGGACGAGGTCCGCAGCGGCCGCCGTCCGATGGAAAAGGCCGTGGTGGAGTTGCTGCTTCGCTCGGGCGACACCGTGCGCGACATGCTGGCCCTGTCGATGGCGGGCAAGCCCGCGGCCACGGCCGAGAGCCAGGCCCTGCTGGCCGAGCTCTCGGCGATGGTGTCCGGCGGCACGGCCGCGGCGCCTGTGGCCGCCAAGGCCGCCGCGCCTGCCGAGGCCATCGAAGGCTGGGACATCGCCTTCCGCCCCTTCGATTACCTGCTCAAGACCGGCAACGATCCGGCGCGCATGTTCCGCGAACTCGGCGCGCTGGGGCCGCTTCGCGCCGAATGCGATGCCAGCAGGCTTCCCGCGTTGGCCGACATGGACGCCTCATCGTCCTACCTCGGCTGGACGCTCCACCTCGACGCCGGCGCCAAGCGCGCCGCCGTCGAAGGCGTGTTCGACTGGGTCGATGGCGACTGCGACCTGACCCTCACACCCCGTCTCGCCGCGCCGTCTCCGGCCGCGCCCACCGCGCCCACCGCCCCGGCTGCGCCGTCCGCCCCGCGCGCCGTGCGCGACGTGGCCATGAACAGCGAATCCAGTTCCGTCCGCGTCGGCATCGAGAAGATCGATACGCTGATCAACCTCGTGGGCGAACTGGTCATCACCCAGTCGATGCTCAGCCAGTTCCATGACGGCGTTGACGCGTCGCAGCTGGAAATGCTGCGTCATGGTCTCGCCCAGCTGGGCCGCCATACGCGCGAGTTGCAGGAAAGCGTGATGAGCATCCGCATGCTGCCCATCAGCACGGTGTTCAACCGCTTCCCGCGCCTGGTCCGCGACCTGGCGCAGAAGCTGGACAAGAAGGTGGTGCTGGACCTGCGCGGCGAGACCACCGAACTCGACAAGACCGTGCTCGAGAAGATCGGCGATCCGCTGGTCCACCTCGTGCGCAACGCCATCGACCATGGCCTGGAAGGCCCGGCGAAGCGCCTCGCCGCGGGCAAGTCCGATACGGGCACCCTGCGCATGGAGGCCTTCCATCGCGGCGGTTCCATCGTGGTGGAAGTGGCCGACGACGGCGCCGGCCTGAACCGCGACGCCATCGTGGCGAAGGCCGTGCAGCGCGGCATCATCGCGTCGGGTGACGGCATGTCCGACGAGGCCGTGGCCGAGCTGATCTTCGAGGCCGGGTTCTCCACCGCGGCCGCCACCACCGACCTTTCGGGTCGTGGCGTCGGCATGGACGTAGTCCGCCGCAATGTCATGGATCTCGGCGGTACCGTCGGCATCCGCAGCACGCAGGGCAGCGGCACCACTTTCACCATCACGCTGCCGCTCACCCTCGCCATCATCGACGGCCTCACCGCCGCGGTAGGCGAGGAGACCTACATCGTGCCGCTGGTTTCCATCGTGGAATCGGTGCAGGTGAAGCCGGACGCTGTGCGCAGCGTGGCCGGCGGCGGCGAGCTGTTCCGCTTCCGCGACCAGTGGCTGCCGATCGTGCGTCTGTTCGACGTGTTCGGCTGCGATGGCCGCCGCCGGGCGATCGACGAGGGCATCGTGATCGTCGTGGAAGGCGAGGGCGCCCGCATCGGCCTGTTCGTGGATGAGCTGATCGGCCAGCAGCAGGCGGTGGTGAAGTCGCTGGAGGCCAATTACCGGCGCGTGGCGGGGATTTCCGGCGCCACGATCCTGGCCGACGGCTCGGTGGCGCTGATCGCCGACGTGACCGGCCTGGTGCGCATGCAGGGGCGCCGCAAGGCCGCCTGATCGAAGGAAGCCGTCGTAGGAGCGCGCCTTGCGCGCGACATCTTTCCGCGAGGAGCAGCAGGGCCTGTTGCTCACGGCCTCAAAAGATGTCGCGCGCAAGGCGCGCTCCTACACAGCAGCCCTTTGCTGCCTTGGGCGCCTCGAATTCCCCCCTCAAGTCCCTGCGGCCGCGGCCGATACCCCTTGGGAAGGGGTCCCGAACCGCCGAACCGATCCGCCGTGGGAACGACATGAACGAGCACGCCAGCACCGCCACCGCCGCGTCCGACGAGGCCGCGCAGTACCTCACCGTCAACCTCGGGAACGAGGAATACGGCGTCGACATCCTCGCCGTCCGTGAAATCCGTGGCTGGACGCCGGTCACCCGCATTCCGCAGGCCCCGTCCTACGTGCTCGGCGTGCTTAATCTCCGCGGCGCCATCGTTCCCGTGCTGGACCTGCGCCTGCGCTTCGGCCTGGCCCGCGAGGAATACACCGCCACCACCGTCTGCGTGATCGTGATGGTCGCCGGCCGCCAGTTCGGCGTGGTGGTGGATGCGGTCTCCGACGTGGTCGACGTCGCCCCGGGCGCCGTGCGACCGGTGCCCGACATGGGCACCACCGTCGATACCGAATACCTGAAGGGCCTGACTTCCGTCGGCGAGCGCATGGTGCTGCTCCTCGACGTGGATCGCCTGCTCCAGCCGCAGGATGCCCAGATGCTCGAGGCGGCTCTCGCCTCGCCGGATGTGAAAGCCGTCGCCTGAGCGTACGAACACCGGGAGGCCACCAGGCTTGCCCGCCGTGATGCCTGGTTTGCCCTTGCCGCACCTTGCCGATTGGAATCGCAATGAAGAAGTTCAAGTTCAAAATGCCTGCCCTCACCATCCGCGGACGCCTGTACGGCGTGCTCGGCCTGCTCACGCTCATGCTGATCGGCGGCGCGGCCGTCGGCCTCGGCGCCATGCACTTCCAAAACGAAGGCATGCGCAGGATCTATGAGGAAGAGCTGGCACCGTCGGAGATGCTCGCGCGCATCAACGCGAACTCGCTCATGTCCTTCGTGGTACTGGGTGAAGCCGCCTCCAAGGTTGGCAAGCCGGACCAGGTGAAGCAGAAGGTCGCCGAGTTCCAGAAGTACCAGGCGGACATGGCCTCGGTGAAGCAGGAATTCAGCAAGGTCCCGATGTCCCCCGACATCAAGAAGTACTACGACAAGTGGCAGGCCACGAACGCCGACTACGACCAGAGCAAGAGCGATATGCTCGATGCGCTGAACCAGGGCGACGAAGGTGCCAGCGACGTGCTCGAACTCCAGGTCCGTCCGCTGATGATGGATCGCCAGGCCCAGCTGCAGAAGCTCATGGAGGGCAAGCGCATCGAAGCCGAGGCGATCTTCCAGAAAGAATCCGCCCAGTACCGGACCATCCGCACGCTGAGCATCTTCGCCCTGGCCCTCGGCCTTGGCATCAGCCTGCTCATCGCCGTGCTGGTCATCCGCTCGATCATCCGCACGCTGTCGCAGACGGTTTCCGTCGCCCATCTCATCGCCGAGGGCAAGCTCGGCCATGACGTGAAGGTCACGCGCAACGACGAGCTCGGCCAGTTGCAGGAAGCGTTCCGCGTGATGGACGAGCGCCTCAGCGCCATCGTTTCCGAAGTGCGCCATGGCGCCGGTTCGGTCAGCACGGCCGCGCAGCAGATCTCGCGCGGCAACGACGACCTTTCGCAGCGCACCCAGGAACAGGCCTCCAGCCTCGAGGAAACCGCTTCATCGATGGAGGAGATGACCTCCACCGTCAAGCAGAACGCCGAGAACGCCAGCCACGCCAACCAGCTGGCCCGTGGCGCTCGCGAGCAGGCCGAGAAGGGTGGCGAGGTGGTCGCCCAGACGGTCGTCGCCATGCGCGAGATCAACTCCTCCAGCAAGAAGATCTCCGACATCGTCAGCCTCATCGACGAGATCGCTTTCCAGACCAACCTGCTGGCGCTCAATGCGGCGGTGGAAGCGGCACGTGCCGGCGAACAGGGCCGCGGTTTCGCCGTGGTGGCGACGGAAGTGCGCAACTTGGCCGGACGCTCCGCCAATGCGGCGAAGGAGATCAAGGGTCTCATCAACGACAGCGCCGACAAGGTGCGCGCCGGTTCCGAACTGGTCGACCAGTCGGGCAAGGCGCTGGCCGAAATCGTCGACAGCGTGAAGAAGGTCACGGACATCGTCGCCGAAATCGCCGCCGCCAGCTCCGAGCAGTCCGCGGGCATCGACCAGGTGAACCACGCCGTGCTGCAGATGGACGAGATGACCCAGCAGAACGCGGCGCTGGTCGAGGAGTCGGCTGCCGCCGCCCGTGCCATGCACGAGCAGGCCACCGAGCTCAGCCGCCAGGTGTCGTTCTTCCAGATCAGTGGTAACGCTTCCGCCTCGCCGGCCGCCAAGGCCAAGAAGAAGGACGCGGCACAGGAAGAGATGGAAACCGTGTTCGCCGCCGTGCGCAGCGCGCCGGCGCCCCGCGCGCAACGTCCGGCTGAAACCGCCGACGCGGGAATCTGGAAGGAATTCTGATCGATGAACGCGCTTGTCGACAGCGGTGATGCCGTCGGCCCGGCGGGCGCGGCGGGTCCGAACCTCGGGGAAGCCGAGTTCGGCTTCCTTCGCGAGTTCGTGCTGCAGCATTGCGGCATCTCGCTGGGCGATCACAAGCGCCAGCTGGTGCAGGGGCGTCTCCTGCGCCGCCTGCGCGCACTGGGGCTTCCCGGCTTTGCCGCCTACTGCGACCTGCTCCGGCGCGATCCGGAGTCGGAGCTGGGCGAGCTTGCCAGCTGCATCAGCACGAACGTCACCTCGTTCTTCCGCGAGATGCACCACTACGACATGCTCGTGGACGAGCTCCTTCCGCGCTGGCTCGAAGAGAAGCGTGGCGGCGGCCGCCTGCGGATCTGGTCCGCGGGCTGCTCCACCGGCGAAGAGCCATACGCGATCGCCATGGTGCTGGCCGAAGCGCTGGAGCGCACCGGCGTCGACGTCGACGCGAAGATCCTCGCCACGGATCTTTCGCCGCAAGCGCTCGCTGCGGCGCGGAAGGGCGTCTATCCGGTCGACCGCCTGGGCGGCGTCAGCGACGCGCGGCGCAAGCGCTGGTTCCTGCGCGGCGAAGGCAGCTACGACGGCTACGCCCAGGTCCATCCGCGGCTGCGCGAACTGGTGACCATCCAGCCGCTGAATCTGCTCCACGAATGGCCCATGCAGGGCAAGTTCGACGCCATCTTCTGCCGCAACGTGGTCATCTATTTCGACAAGCCCACGAAGCAGCGTCTGTTCGCGCGTTATGCGGGCATGCTGCACAGCCGTGGCTACCTGTTTCTCGGCCACTCGGAGTCCATGTACGGACTGTCCGAGGACTTCGACCTGATCGGTCGCACGGTCTACCGGAAGCGCACATGAGCGATGCGTTCGTCCTGCAACCGAGGACCTTCGCCGGCTTCGATCCGGCGAAGGTGCTGCCGGGCTTCGAGCATGTGCGCCGTTTCTGGGATCCGGCGCAGGAAGTGGTCACGGTGAAGGTCCTGCCGGGCGAGTACTACGTCAGCGTGCAGGAGGAGATGATTTCCACGGTGCTGGGCTCCTGCGTGTCGGCCTGCGTGCGCGACGCGCGGCGGCGGATCGGCGGCATGAACCACTTCATGCTGCCGGAGCCCACCGGCGAGCGCGACGGCTGGAGTTCCACGATCGGCCGCGCCGCCCGCTATGGCAACGACGCCATGGAGCAGCTGATCAACGCCATCCTCAAGGCCGGCGGCAAGCGCGACGACCTCGAGGTGAAGATTTTCGGGGGCGGCCGCGTGCTCGCCACCATGACCGACATCGGCCAGCGCAACATCGCCTTCGTGCAGCGGTACATCGCCACGGAGAAACTGAAGCTCTGCGCGGCCGACGTGGGCGACATCTACCCGCGCCAGGTCCAGTTCTTCCCGGTGAGCGGCAAGGTACGGGTGCGCCAGATGCGCTCCATGCACGACCACAGCCTGGCCGATCGCGAGAAGCGGTACCTCAAGCGATTGGCTGACGATCCGATAAAGGGAGAGGTCGAGCTGTTCTGACGTGTCCCGTCAGGCAGCCTGCCTCGTCACCGCCTCCGCCACCGAGCTGCCAGAGCCCATGCAGAAAGTACGCGTTCTTATCGTCGACGATTCGGCCCTGGTACGTAAGGTGCTGACCGCCATGCTCGAGTCCGATCCGGGCATCGAGGTGGTGGGCACCGCCGCGGACCCGCTGATCGCACGCGACAAGATCAAGCAGCTCAATCCCGACGTGCTCACGCTCGACGTCGAGATGCCGCGCATGGACGGGCTGACCTTCCTCGACAACCTCATGCGCCTGCGCCCGATGCCGGTGGTGATGGTGTCCACGCTCACCGAGAAGGGTGCCGACGTCACGCTCCGGGCCCTTGAGCTCGGAGCGGTGGATTTCTTCACCAAGCCGTCGGCGGACCTGGCCAATACCTTCATGGAGCATGCGCCCGAAATCTGCGCGAAGGTGCGCCTCGCCGCCGGCGCCAAGCCGCGCGAACGCGCGACGGTGACCAAGCTCGACGTGGCGCCGCGCCTGTCCGCCGATGCCGTGCTGCCGCGCGCGCAGGCGGCCGGTACGCGCGGCGGCACGCGGATCATCGCCATCGGTGCCTCTACCGGCGGTACCGAGGCCATCCGCGTCGTGCTCGAGGCGATGCCGCCCACCGCGCCGCCCATCGTCATCACGCAACATATCCCTGCCGCGTTCAGCGGCCCGTTCGCTGCCCGCATGGATTCCTGCTCGGCCATGCGCGTGTGCGAGGCCCGCGACGGCCAACCGATCCAGCCGGGCCATGCGTACATCGCCCCGGGCAGCCAGCACCTGCTGGTGATGTGGGACGGCGCGCGGCACGTGTGCCGCCTGCACGACGGCCCACCGGTGAACCGCCACAAGCCGGCGGTCGACGTGCTGTTCCGCTCCATGGCCGCCAGCGTCGGCGCCGCCACGATCGGTTGCCTGCTCACCGGCATGGGCGACGACGGCGCACGCGGCCTTGGCGAGCTGAAGGAGATTGGCGCCCATACCCTCGTGCAGGACGAAGCCAGCTCCGTGGTCTGGGGCATGCCCGGTGCCGCCTGGAAAGCCGGCGCCGCCGGCGAAATGCTTGCCCTCGATGCCATCGCCGCGCGCCTGCTCGCGCTCGCCAATACCCCCGTGCCCGCCGCCGCGCGCGTCGGCACCTGATTAACGAGAGTCATCATGCTGATCCCAAAAAACGAACACAGCGTCGGCTTCACCGCCAGCGCCATCGCGCTGGTGCTGGTGCTGGTATTCCACTCGCCCTGGGTCGCTCCGGTCGTGGTGGCCCTGCTGACGGCGACCTGGATTGCGATCAGCCTGCGTACCGAGCGCTTGCCCGAGGTGGAAGTGGTGCTGAGCTCCGCGACCAGCGACGAGGCCTCCGTGCGCGAAGCGATGGAGGACGTGCGCAGTGCCATCGTCGACGAGCTTGGCCATGCCAGCCGCGAACTGAACCAGGCACTGGAGCTGCTGCGTGACGCCGTGGCCGAGCTCGGCGGCGGTTTCAACGGCCTGTCGCACAAGACCGGCAAGCAGCAGAAGCTGCTCAGCGAAATCATCGAGGCCGGCGGCAAGGGCATCTCGGTGCAGGACTTCGCCGATCGCACGGCGAGCCTGCTCGAGCACTTCGTCGGCCTGATCGTGCAGCTTTCGCGCGAGAGCCTGCGCATCGTCTACCGCATCGATGGCATGGCGAAGGAAATGGACGCCGTGTTCGCGCTGCTGAAGAACGTGAACACCATCGCCGAGGAAACCAACCTGCTGGCACTCAACGCCGCCATCGAAGCGGCGCGCGCCGGCGAATCCGGCCGCGGCTTCGCGGTGGTCGCGGGCGAGATCCGCAACCTGGCCCAGCACAGCAACCAGTTCAACGAGAAGATCGGCACGCACGTGGAGCGCTCGCGTACGGCCATGGAACAGCTGCGCGAACTGGTCGGCCACATGGCCTCGCAGGACATGAACGTGGCGCTGTCCACCAAGGGCGGAATCGACGAGATGATGTCCACGATCACCGAGTCCAACGCGCGCACCAGTGCCGCCGCCGACGAGGCCGCCTCGATCAACCGCGGCCTGGGCAACGACGTGTCCACCACCATCCGCTCGCTGCAGTTCGAGGACATCCTCAGCCAGCTGCTGCACCAGACCCGTTCGAGGCTGGTGGAACTGCAGGAGATCACCGCCGACTGCACCCGCGATATCGAGGAGCTGGCCTGCGCGCCGGCCGACGCCTCCGAGCTTGGCGCCCGCGCGCAGCGCGTGCGTTCCCGGCTGGCCGAGCAGCGCGAGCGTGCCCGCCTGCGTTCGCGCGGCCCGGCCCTCCAGCAGTCCATGGCTGCCGGCGACATCGACCTGTTCTGAGGAAAGCTTCCATGGCCATCAACGTCCACCACGATTCCGAACAGGGCTGCCTCACCCTCCACCTGGGCGAGCGCTTCGATTTCTCGATCCACCGGGCCTTCCATGACGCTTGCCTCGGCGACGTGCCGGCGGCACGCAGCTACGTGCTCGACCTCGAACAGGTCGCCAGCATGGACAGCTCCGCGCTGGGCATGCTCATGCTCCTGCGCGAGCATGCCGGCGGCGACCGCGCGGAGATCCGCATCGTCAATGCCAGCGCCGACCTCCGCAACACGCTGCGCATCGCGGGCTTCGACAAACTTTTCACCGTGCACTGAAACGGCTTTCGACTCAGTCGTACAAAGGCGGCTGGCCAGGGGCGGGATCTGACCGGCCCTTCACGGCGTTGGCGGCAAGATTTCGCGACCGCCAGCGCCGAGCTTCGCCATGCCCCTCTCCCTGCACCCGCCGCCGATCCACTTCGACGAGTCGCTGGAGCGCATCGAGCCCGACGAGGCCGAGACCGTCGAGCAGCTGATCGAGACGCTGACGCGGATCAACCAGACCACGCTGGAGCACGAGAAGCACGCCAATCGCTCGGTGCATGCCAAGAGCCACGCGCTGCTGACCGGGGAGCTGGTCGTTCCCGACGACCTGCCGCGGGAACTGGCTCAGGGCCTCTTCGCGAAGCCTGGCAGCTATCCCTTGGTGATGCGGCTTTCGACGGTGCCCGGCGACCTTCTGGACGACAGCGTATCCACGCCCCGCGGCATGGCCCTCAAGGTCATCGGCGTGGAAGGCGAGCGTCTGCCGGGCAGCGACGGCGACGTGACCCAGGATTTCGTGCTGGTGAACGGCCCCGTGTTCTCGGCGCCCAACGCGAAGCGCTTCGCCGCCGCATTGAAGCTGGTGGCCGCGACGACGGACCGCGCGGAGGGAGCGAAGAAGGCCCTGTCCGCCGTGCTGCGTGGCACGGAACGCATCATCGAAGCCTTCGGCGGCAAGAGTGCCACGTTGCTGAACCTGGGCGGCCAGCCCGAAACGCATCCGCTCGGCGATACCTATTACAGCCAGGCACCACTGCGCTTCGGCGATTATGTGGTGAAACTGGCCGTGGCACCGCGCTCGCCGAACCTTACCGTCCTCACCGATGCCGAGCTGAACGTCAACGGCAAGCCGAACGGCCTGCGCGAGGCGATGGTGAACCACTTCGCGGAGGAAGGTGGCGAGTGGGATGTTCGCGTGCAGTTCTGCACGGATCCCGAATCCATGCCGATCGAGGATGCCTCGGTGGCATGGCCTGAGGAGAAGAGCCCCTATATCGACGTCGCTCGCATCGTCGTGCCTCCGCAACCCGCGTGGAACGCCGCCCGCCGCGCCGCCATCGACGACCGCATGGCGTTCAGCCCATGGCACGGACTGGCCGCCCACCGGCCGCTGGGCTCTGTGATGCGCGCGCGCCGCGTCGCCTACAAGGTGATGGCGAAATTCCGCGCGCACCACAACAACGTGACGATCACGGAACCCAGGTCAATACGAGACCTGGAACTGTAGGAGCGCGCCCAGCGCGCGACAGCCTTTCGCGATGAGCCACAGGCCCTGCTGCTCACGGCCCCAAAACATGTCGCGCGCAGGGCGCGCTCCTACCAGCCCATGTAGTGGCCGCCGTTGATCGCCAGGTTGGATCCGGTAATCCAGCTGGAATCCTCGGAAGTGAGGAAGGCGACGGCGTGCGCGATCTCCTCGGGCCGGCCGAGCCGGCCCACGGGTATCTGCGCGATGATCTTGGCGCGGATGTCCTCGGGCACGGCCATGACCAGGTCGGTGCCGACATATCCCGGCGATACCGTGTTCACGGTGATGCCGAAGCGCGCGTTCTCCTGGGCGAGCGAAATGGTGAAGCCGTGCACGCCGGCCTTGGCCGCTGCGTAGTTGGCTTGGCCGTACTGGCCTTTCTGTCCGTTGATCGAACTGATCTGGACGATGCGGCCCCATTGGCGCGAACGCATGCCTTCGATCACCGGCCGGGTCACGTTGAAGCAGGCGTTGAGGTTGGTGTTCACCACCTCGGTCCACTGCTGGTAGTCCATCTTGTGGAAGGTGGTGTCGCGGGTGATGCCGGCGTTGTTGACCAGGATTTCCACCGGTCCCGCCAGTTCCTCCACCGCGCGGATCATCGATTCCGCGGAGACGGGATCGGACACGTCGCCCGGCACCATCACCACGTCGATGCCGTCGCGGATCATGTCCTCGCGCCAGGCAGCGGCGCGGGCCTCGTCGCGGAAGTTGGTGGCGACCCGGTGGCCCTGGCGGGCAAGGTAGCGCACGATCGCCGTACCGATGCCGCCCGTGCCGCCGGTCACCAGTGCCGTACGCTGTGTCATGCCTTGCTTCATCCTCGCTGCGATCCCGTGGTGGCCCGTCGCCGGGCAAACGATTCTTATAGCGTCGCCGCCGCGCCAAGACTACTGCGGCGAAGCGACGCAGGCGCGAATCCGTGCAGTGCGTCGCGCAGCAGCTTTTCCGGCGTGCCTGCGCTAGAGGGCGTCAAGACACCCAGCCAGTCCAGCGCCAGGCGCAGGGCGGGCAGGGGATCCCGGGCGTCCACCGGCAGGGCCGCCGTCGATTTGGACAGCTTCCGGCCTTCCCCGTCGAGCACGAGAGGGAGGTGCAGGTAGCCCGGCGTGGGCAAGGCCAGAAGTCGCTGGAGATGGATCTGCCGGGCCGTGGAATCCAGCAGGTCGGCACCCCGGACCACGTGGGTAATTTCCTGATCGGCATCGTCGACGACGCAGGCAAGCTGATAGGACCAGAAGCCCTCGACGCGGCGGATGACGAAATCGCCCGCGACCTCGCGCAGGTTCTCTGCCTGGGGGCCCTGCAGGTCGTCCTGCCACCGGACCGTGAGGTCCGGCGTACGCAGGCGCCAGGCCGGGGAACGTGACGGGTCCGGCGGGATGACGCAGCGGCCGTCGCGATGGATGCCCTCATGGGCCGCCAGGTCGGCGCGGCTGCACCAGCACGGGAACACCTGGCCACTTTCGCGCAGGCGCTCGAAGGCCGCGGCGTACGCTTCATGCCGTTGCGACTGGAAGACCGGCGGCAGGTCGGGCGTGAGGCCGAAGGCCTCCAGCGTGGCGAGGATCGCCGCCGCCGAGCCGGGAACCTCCCGTGGCGGATCGATGTCTTCGATGCGCACCAGCCATTCGCCACCGGCCTGCCGCGCCACCAGCCAGCTGCCCACCGCGGCCACGAGGGAGCCGAAATGCAGGGCGCCGGTCGGGGAGGGGGCGAAGCGCCCGCGATAGCAGGAAACGGGTGTCATGGCTGATTTGAGCGGATTCTCAAAGGTGTGCTGGGCGGACGCCGACAAGTGTAGGCGATGCCCACAGCGCCGGGCCGCGCCGGGGCGGCTTTCCCCTCGCCATCGGCGTGCCGGCATTGAATCGTTCACGGTTCGCCCCGAAAACTTGGCACAGGCGGCGCCATCGCCAGCCGCCAAAAGAGAGACCGATCATGTTCAAGCGCATTGCCCTGTTCGTCGCCACCAACCTCGCCGTCATCGTCCTCCTGACCTGCGTCTGCCATGTCCTCGGCATCGACCAGTGGGCGGCCCAACGCGGCATGGGCATCGGCGGGCTCATCGTGTTCGCCTCGGTCTTCGGCATGGGCGGCGCCTTCATCTCGCTGGCCATCTCGAAGTGGATGGCGAAGATGTCCACCGGCGCCCAGGTGATCACCGAGCCGCGTAACGAATCCGAGCGCTGGCTGCTCGAGACCGTGCGCCGCCACGCCGAGAAGGCGGGCATCGGCATGCCCGAGGTGGCCGTCTACGAGGCTCCGGAGATGAATGCCTTCGCCACGGGCATGAGCCGCAACAATGCCCTCGTGGCGGTGAGCACGGGCCTGCTCCAGCAGATGGACCGGGAGCAGGTGTCGGCCGTGCTCGGCCACGAGATCGGTCACGTCGCCAATGGCGACATGGTCACGCTCACCCTCATCCAGGGCGTGCTGAACACCCTGGTCATCGTCCTGGCCCGCATCGTCGGCCGTGTGGTGGACAGCTGGCTGAGCGGTGGCCGCGACCGTGACGGCGAAGGCGGCATCGGCTACTTCGTCGTGGTGATGGTCCTGCAGATCGTCTTCGGCCTGTTCGCCTCCATGATCGTCATGTGGTTCTCGCGCTGGCGCGAGTTCCGGGCGGACGCCGCCGGCGCCCAGCTGGCCGGCCGCGCCTCCATGATCTCGGCCCTGCAGCGCCTGTCGGGCAACCACGGCGACACCAGCCTGCCGCAGTCGATCCAGGCCTTCGGCATCTCTGGCCACCTGGCTTCCGGCCTGAAGCGCCTGTTCATGAGTCACCCGCCGATCGAGGAGCGCATCGCAGCCCTCCAGGCCGCTCGCTGATCCCCCCGCCGCCCCTGCCTGCTCAGGGGCGGCGGGTGGGGCCTTTTATAGGCCCACGCCTGTCCCCATACTCCCGTGCCTGTCCCACCCTGAAGGAACGGCACCGTGAGCCAGGAAACCCGTAAGTTCGAAGCCGAGGTCGCCCAGGTCCTGCACCTGGTGACCCATTCCCTCTACTCGCACAAGGAAATCTTCCTGCGCGAGCTGATCTCCAACGCTTCCGACGCCTGCGACAAGCTGCGTTTCGAAGCGCTGGCCGACCCCTCCCTCACCGACGGCGATGCCGACCTGCGCATCCAGGTCACCTGGGATCCGGAAGCGCGCACCATCAGTGTGCGCGACAACGGCATCGGCATGAGCCGTGAAGAAGTCGTCGCGAACATCGGCACGATCGCCAGCTCCGGTACACGCCGTTACCTCGAAGCGCTTTCCGGCGAGCACAAGGCGGATGCCCGCCTGATCGGCCAGTTCGGCGTCGGTTTCTATTCGGCCTTCGTCGTGGCCGACAAGGTCACGGTGATCACCCGCCGCGCCGGGCAGCCCGCCGTGGCCGGGGTGCGCTGGGAAAGCGACGGCAAGGGCGAATACACGCTGGAAGATGCCAACGTCACCGAGCGCGGCACGACCGTCGTGCTGCATCTGAAGGCGGACGAAGACGAATTCCTGAAGTCGTGGACGCTGCGTGGCGCCATCACCAAGTACTCCGACCACGTGGCCTTCCCGATCCGCATGCCGGCCGAAAAGGACGGCAAGCCCGATCCCACCGAGTGGACGACCGTCAACTCGGCTTCGGCGCTCTGGACACGCCCGAAGAGCGAGATCAGCGACGAGGAATACCAGAACTTCTACAAGGCGCTGGGCCACGACTTCAATGACGCGCTGGCCTGGACGCACAACCGCGTCGAAGGCAACCAGAGCTTCACCACCCTGCTGTACGTGCCCGAGCAGCCGCCCTTCGACCTCATGATGGGCGGCCGCGACGAGCGCAAGGGTCTGAAGCTCTACATCAAGCGCGTCTTCATCATGGACGCCGCCGAGGAACTGTTGCCGAACTACCTGCGCTTCGTGCGCGGCGTGGTGGACGCCGACGACCTCCCGCTCAACGTGAGCCGCGAAATCCTCCAGCACAACCGCCAGCTCGAGCAGATCAAGGCGCGCTGCGTGAAGGGCGTGCTCGACCTGCTCGAGCGCATCGCGCGCGACGAGCCGGAGAAGTTCGCCACCTTCCTCACGGGC
This sequence comes from Luteibacter sp. SVR4-7G, assembly GCF_056755555.1. Classification (NCBI taxonomy): domain Bacteria; kingdom Pseudomonadati; phylum Pseudomonadota; class Gammaproteobacteria; order Lysobacterales; family Rhodanobacteraceae; genus Luteibacter; species Luteibacter sp. SVR4-7G. Next base: position 17,777 of record NZ_JBPGXO010000021.1, read on the forward strand.
TTCGGCAACACCCTGAAGGAAGGCGTCGTCGAAGACACCGCGAACCGCGAGCGCATCGCGAAGCTGCTGCGCTTCGCGTCGACCAAGGGCGACGGTGCGGCCAAGACGGTGTCGTTCGACGATTACATCGGGCGCATGGCCGTCGGCCAGGACACCATCTGGTACGTCACCGCGGACAGCTATGCCGCTGCCGCCGGCAGCCCGCAGCTGGAAGCGCTGAAGGCGAAGGACATTGAAGTGCTGCTGATGTCCGACCGTGTGGACGAGTGGATGCTCGGCTACCTCACCGAGTACGGCGGCAAGCGTCTGCGCAACGTCGCCAAGGGCGAATTCCCGCTGGACGAGGCCGACAAGGCAAAGCAGGAAGCCGCTTCCGCCGCGGCCGCGCCGCTGCTCGAGCGGGTGAAGACGCTGCTCGGCGACCGCGTGAAGGAAGTGCGCGTTTCGGCGCGCCTGACCGATTCGCCGTCGTGCCTCGCGCTGGCCGATTTCGACCTGGCGCCGCACCTTGCCCGCCTGCTGCGTGAAGCGGGGCAGGACGTGCCGGATTCGAAGCCCGTGCTGGAACTCAACCCGGATCACGCGCTGGTGAAGCGCCTGGCTGGCGAGACGGACGACACGAAGGCGGGTGACCTCGCCGCGCTGCTGTTCGAACAAGCGGAAATCACCGCCGGTGCGCAGTTGGCCGACCCCGCCGCGTTCGTGCAGCGGATGAACCGGGTGCTGCTGGGCTGACCTCGGTACCGTAGGAGCGGACTTGTCCGCGACAGCCTTTCGCAGGAACGCAACAGGGCCTGCTGCCTTTCGCGAAAAGCCGTCGCGGACAAGTCCGCTCCTACAAGGGTCCTCGTTATCCCGGCGGAGAGTCGCCCGATGCACCCGGATCGACGCGTGCGGCAGCCCAGGGACGCTCTGCTATCGTTCCGCCCATGTCCGCGCTCCTGATCCTCTTCCTCTGCCTGGCCCTCGGCATCCTCTGCCGGCGCTACGCGCCGCTTCCCGAAGGCATCGTCCCAGGCATCAACTGGTGGGTGCTGAACATCGCGCTGCCGGCGCTCGTGCTGGCACTGGTGCCGCACGTGACGATCGATACGCGGCTTTGGTTTCCCGTCGTCGGCATGTACGTGACCTTCTTCGGAGCCTGGGCCCTGTTCGCGGTGCTCGGCAGGATCTTCGGCTGGTCGCCGCGCCGGGTCGGGTGTCTCGCCCTCGTCTGCGGACTGGGCAACACCTCCTTCATGGGCTATCCCTTGGTGGAAGCCCTGCATGGCAAGGAAGGACTTTCCATCGCCGTGATCGCCGACCAGCTGGGTTGTTTCCCCATGCTCGCGGCGGGCGGCATCGTCGTGGCGTCGCTGTATTCGGGACAGGGCACGAGCGCCTCGGCGATCCTGCGCCGCGTGGTGACGTTTCCCGCCTTCATCGCGATGCTGGTGGGCGTCGTCATCGGGCTGGCAGGTGGCCTGCCTGTGGCCCTCGAGAAACCCTTGCTCCAGATCGGCCAGACCCTGACGCCGCTGGCGCTTTTTTCGGTGGGATTGCAGTTCCGCCTCCACTTGCATCGCGAGCAGGTGGGCGCGTTGGTCGCCGGGCTCGGCTGGAAACTGGTGCTGGCGCCGTTGGTGGTGCTGGGGCTTGGCGTGGCGGCCGGTATCGGCGGGCTGACCCTCACGGTGGGCGTGCTGCAGGCCGCCATGGCGCCCATGATTTCCGCGGCGATCCTGGCCGACCAGTACGAACTGGAACTGCAGCTGGCCAATACCGTCCTCGGTGCGGGCATCCTTCTCTCGCTCGTGACGATCCCCCTCGGTAACATGCTGCTGCCAGCCGGATAAATCCTGGCATCCGCGACGACCACCGTACCTTTCTTCCATGACCAACCCATCGACGACTCCTGGCGTACGCGCCGACGTGTGGCTCTGGGCCGCGCGTTTCTTCAAGACCCGCAGCCTCGCCAAGCAGGCGATCGAGGGTGGCAAGGTCGAACTCAACGATGCGACCTGCAAGCCGGCCAAGCTAGTGCATCCGGGGGACGAGTTCCGGATCACCCGTGGCGAGGAGCGCATCGCCTGCGTGGTGGCGGCACTGTCCGAAAAGCGCGGGCCCGCAGCGGAAGCGCAGAAGCTCTACACCGAAACCGACGAAAGCATCGCCGAGCGGGAACGCCGCCGCGAAGACCGCCGCCTCACCGGCGGCGCACTGCTGCGGCCGGACTCACGACCAGACAAGCACGCACGCCGCCTGATCCAGGACCTGAAGAAGACCCTGTGATCTGTAGGAGCGCGCCTCGCGCGCGACATCTTTTCGCGCCTGTCTCCGGACTCGCGCGCCAGCTCGAAGCCACGGCCTCAAAAGCTGTCTCGCGCTATGCGCGCTCCTACAACAGCATCTTGCGAAGCTTGTAGAGCTGTTCCAGGGCTTCCCGCGGAGCCAGGTCGTCCGGGTCCAGCACCCGCAGCGCTTCTTCCACGGGCGAGGGTAACGGTGGCGCGAACAGGCCCATCTGTGGCGCGGATGCAGGCGGCGTCACCACCGCGGCGGTGACTTCATGGCCCTGCTCCAGCGCCGCCAGGTAGCGGCGCGCGTCGGCGATGACACTCTTGGGCAAGCCGGCCAGCGCCGCCACCTGCAAGCCAAAGCTGCGGTTGGCTGGGCCGTCCTTCACCGTATGCATGAACACCAGCTGGTCGCCGTACTCCACGGCGTCCAGATGCACGTTCGCGATGGTGCGGTACTCGCCGGCGAGCTCGGTCAACTCGAAATAATGCGTGGCGAAGAGCGTGAACGCGCAACTGGTGGCAGCCAGGTGCACGGCGGCCGCGCGCGCCAGCGACAGGCCGTCGTACGTGCTGGTGCCTCGTCCCACTTCGTCCATCAGCACGAGGCTGCAGTCTGTGGCGTTATGCAGGATGTTCGCCGTCTCGCTCATCTCCACCATGAAGGTGGACTGGCCGCGGGACAGATCGTCGCCCGCGCCGATGCGGGTGAAGATGCGATCGATGGGGCCGATGGTGGCGGCCGACGCGGGGACGTAGCTGCCGATGTGCGCGAGGAGCACGATCAGCGCGTTCTGCCGCATGTACGTGGATTTACCGCCCATGTTCGGGCCGGTGATCACCAGCATGCGGCGAGTCTTGTCGAGCACCAGGTCGTTGGGTTCGAACGGCTCCTCGCGGACCTTCTCGACGACCGGATGGCGTCCGCGCTCGATGCGGATGCCCGGCACGTCGGTGAGTTGCGGTGCGGTCCAGTCCAGCGATTCGGCGCGATCGGCAAGGTTGGCCAGAACGTCGAGTTCGGCCATTGCCGCCGCGGCGATCTTCAGCTCCGGGAGGCGTTCGATCAGCTTGTCCAGCAGCAGTTCGTACAGGGCCCGCTCGCGCATCAGCGAACGCTCCTTCGCCGAAAGCACCTTGTCCTCGAACTGCTTCAGTTCCTCGGTGATGTAACGCTCGGCGTTCTTCGTGGTCTGCCGCCGGGTGTAATGCTGCGGTGCCTTGTCGGCCTGCGCCTTGGTGATCTCGATGTAATAGCCGTGTACGCGGTTATAACCGACCTTCAGTGTCGGAATGCCGCTGGCGGCCTTTTCGCGCTCTTCCATGTCGACCAGGAACTGGTCGGCGTTGGTGGAGAGGCGGCGGAGCTCGTCCAGTTCGTCATCGTAGCCTTCGGCGAGGACGCCGCCGTCGCGCAGCAGCACCGGCGGCTGGGGAACGATGGCGGATGCGAGCAGCGCGGCGGTATCGGCGTGGTCGCCGATGCGCTCCACCAGCGCGTGGATCAGGGGGCTGTCGAGGCCTTCGATGTCCTGGCGCAAGTTCGGCGCCGCAGCAAGGCCATCGCGCAGCGTGGAAAGATCGCGCGGGCGCGCCGAGCGCAGTGCCACGCGCGCCAGGATGCGCTCCAGGTCGCCGATACCGCGCAGCCGCTCGCGCAGGCTTACGTGCCGGCGCGAATCGATCAGGCTGCCGATGGCCTGGTGCCGGCCGCGCAGCACCTGCCTGTCGCGCAGCGGGCGATTGAGCCAGCGGCGCATGAGGCGCGCACCCATCGGTGTCACCGTCTCATCAAGCACGCCCAGCAAGGTGTTCTCGACATTGCCGCTCTGGTGCGTGTCGATCTCGAGGTTACGGCGTGTCGCCGCGTCCATCGCGATCGTTTCCCCCGCGTTTTCCACCGCGAGGCCGGTGAGATGGGGGAGGGCGCTCTTCTGGGTTTCTTCCACGTAGCCGAGCAGGCAGCCGGCCGCGGCGATGGCCAGGGGCATGCCTTCCACGCCGAAGCCGAGCAGGTCGCGCGTCTTGAAGAAGCGGCACAACTCGCGGGTGGCCGCGTCGCCGTCGAAGTGCCACGGCTGGCGCTTGCGCAGGCCGGGCAGGGACGAAACGAGTTTCGGCCACGCCACGTCCTCGCCGACGAGGGTCTCGGCCGGCTGCAGCCGCGCCAGTTCGGCGGCGAGGCCTTCGGCGGTCGCCACCTCGGTGAGCAGGAAGCGGCCGGTGGAGAGATCGACCCACGCTAGTCCGTAGCCCTTGGGGCCGGCGGCAATCGACAACAAGAGGTTGTCGCGGCGCTCCTCCATCAGGGCCGCATCGGTCACCGTCCCCGGTGTGACGATGCGCACGACCTCGCGCTTCACCGGGCCCTTCGAGGTGGCCGGATCGCCGATCTGCTCGCACAGCGCCACCGATTCGCCCAGCTTCACCAGCCGGGCCAGGTAGTTCTCCACGGCGTGGTAGGGGACGCCAGCCATCGGGATGGGGGCGCCGGCCGACTGGCCGCGCTGGGTCAGCGTGATATCGAGCAGGCGCGCCGCCCTACGGGCATCGTCGTAGAACAGCTCGTAGAAGTCGCCCATCCGGAAGAACAGCAGGATGTCCGGGTGCTCCGCTTTCGCAGCCAGGTACTGGCGCATGAAGGGGGTATGCCCGGTGGTCGAACGGTCTTCGTCTAAAGCCATGATTTTCCGAGGTCGATGTCGTGCGGCGGCCGGGGGTGCCGCGCCGGCCGTACATGATAAGCGACCTGTGCATGGTCCGCTGGAGGTTCTCGGGAGAACACCTCTGCGGCATTGGACTACACCAGATTGGGACAGGGCTGACGGCCCGCATAAGCCATCAGCCCTAAGCTTCCGTCGAACCTTAGTGTGGTCCACAGGAGAAAAAACGCATGATGCAACGCTTACGACTCGGATTGATTGCAGGCGCCATGGCGTCGAGCGCCGCAACGATTCCCTACGCCGCACTCGCCAAGGAACCCGGTGCTCCGTCGGGCCTGGCCGATACGGCAAAAACGCGCGTCGCCAGTCGCAAGGTCCGCCTGGACCTGTCGTCCCTGGAACAGGCGGCGAACGCTCCCCTGACGAACGGAACCATTCGCTTCAAGGTGCAGCTTCCGGAAGGCGGGGAAACCGTGTTCACGCTGAAGGATTCCGGGGTTCTTCCCCCCGAACTCGCGGCCCGATTCCCGAGCATCCGTAGCTTTAAAGGATTCGATGAGAGCGGTCGCGAGCTTCGCCTGGACATCTCCGAGCTGGGTGTGCACGGTGTGGTGTTCGACGACCAGGGGGAATGGTCAATTCAACCCGAGACCACGGCCGCCAGGTCTTCTGCTGGAGACGGAGATTATCTTGTCCAGCGTACCGCCTCTTATCCCCGGCCGGTGGGCGTCTTCCCGTGGAATGCTTTGCCGAAGCCCAGGCGGGACGCCAAGCTGAATGGTGTAAGCCTGCCGATCGACAATCACCATCGTGAGTACCGGCTGGCCGTCGCGGCGACCAGCGCTTATACCCAATTCTTCGGGGGCAACGTCAGTCGTGGCCTCGCCAGTGTGGTCGAGTCGATCAATCGTGTGAATGCGGTTTTCGAAAGGGATCTTGGCATACACCTGACGCTGGTAAAGGACAACGACCGGATCATTTTCGTCGACCCCGCGACCGACCCCTACATCGACAGGTCCGGAAACAATGAGGACGATTTCGCCCGGTCCCAGAATACGGCGACGCTGAACCGTCTTATCGGCAGCGAGAATTTCGACGTGGGGCATGTTGTTGTTCTGGAAGCTGAAGGGCAGGCGGAAGACGCAGCCGTTTGCGGTGACGAAAAGGCTGACGCCGCCAGCGGGCTGGTGCCTGCAAGCGATGGCCCGGCAGGGCTGACCAAGGACTTCATCGATACACTCATCCATGAGATTGGGCACCAGTTCGCCGCCGATCACACGTTCAATGGCTGTGCGACCGAAGCCAACGCTCGCTATGAGCCGGGGAGCGGTTCAACGATCATGAGTTACGCGGGCGAGTGCTTCGCGCTCGATTCGGGCGGAGTGCTTTTGCCCAATCCGCTGCACAATCTTCAGGATGAGAAGGACGCATACTTCCACGGCAAGTCGATCGAAGAAGTGCGCGCTTTTATTGCAGGGCACGCAGCCACCTGCGGAATCACGCGCCCGAATCCCAGCCGCCCGCCCGTCATATCCCCGGTCCCGGATTCGGAGAACTCCGTGCCGTTCATTCCGGCGAGGACGCCTTTCTATCTCGATGCGCAGGCCGTATCGCCGAATCCGGCCGCTCGTCTCACTTATGTCTGGGAGCAGATCGACCTGGGCCCGAAGCAGGAAAATGACGACGTCTTGCACGACAAGGGACAGGGACCGCTCTTTCGTTCATTCCCGCCCTCGCCTTCCGGCACGCGTGTTTTCCCCAGGCTGGCAGCCGTCCTTGGCGAAGAGGACATCCGTCCCGGAGAGGCCTTTCCCGAAACCACCCGCGAGCTCAATTTTCGCCTGACGGTGCGCGACAACCTCGGCGAGCATGCGTCCACGGCGTCGATCGACCGGAAAATCCGGGTGGTGGACACGGGAAGTGCCTTCGCTGTCACGGCTCCGTCTGCGCAAGACCGGTGGCGGATGGGACGCCATCAGTTCGTCCATTGGAACGTCGCAGGTACCACGCGGGGTCCGATCGCGTGCCGGAATGTCCGGATCGATCTGTCCATCGATGGCGGACATACCTACCTTAACGAGCCGCTGCTCGCGTCCGCCCCGAATACGGGACGAGCGTGGATCCGCGTTCCGCAGTTGAGCGGGGAGCAATCGAAGGCACGTGTGCGGGTGGGGTGTAACGGGAATGTCTTCTTCGCGGTTTCGCCGGGGGATTTTCGTATCGTTAGGTAGGTCATGCCAAAGGCGGGCCACTTGAGGGCCGTCGCTCGGGCAAGATAACGGGCGGCGGCCGCGTCCAACCGGCGCGATCAATCGGCCGGGGCGCGACGGTTGCACGGTTTTTTTCACAACGTGCTGGTACCGTCTCCGCGGAGGGGGGCCGAAGGGTCCACGACCAGGAGTTGCAATGCTCGGCAAGCGAATGGATGGTGCGCGGGCGAGCGCCCGCATGCGATGGCTGGCCGCCTTGGCCATAAGCTTGGGCTTCGCGGCGGGGGCCGCGGCACAGCATGCCGGATCGCACGATTACGATACCCAGGACGAGCGGCTCAACGCCGTCTACAAGAAACTTTCGGGCTCGCTCGACGATGCTGGCAGGAAGGCGCTGCGGGAAGAAGAGCGGCAATGGATCGCCGGCCGCGACCAGGCCTGTGGCGTCAAGCCCGGCATGGTAGTGAAGAACACCTGCACCACGACCCAGACAAGCTTTCGCGCGGACGAACTGGAGAAACGCTTGCGGGGTGCGACGGGGCGGATTGCAGGCCAGGGGGTCGCCGCGGTAGCCGGCGACTGGGGTTATCGAACCGATTGCAACCTCGGCCATTCCGTCCAGTTGCACGTTCCGGCGGACTCCGCGACGGAGGGCACATGGTCGGACGGCAGCCGTACCGAGGGTAACTCCGGCCGCTTCAAGGGCGAATGGCGCGATGGGAAGCTCCATATGCGCTTCTGCGCCGAAAACGCCGAGCGCGGCGGCTATCCCGCATGCCCCGCCTACGGCGACGTGGACGGATACCTGACGCCGGAAGGCAAGCGGCTGGCCTGGTATCGGGCCGGCGAGAAATACGTCGCGCTGGAGCGCGTGGCGAAAGGCGGCAAGGCGCCGCTGGACAAGCAGTGCAAGGACGACATGTAACACCGACCATCGATCAGGAGCTGCAGCATGCCAGGACTGACTGATAATGAAGCACGCGCACTGTCCTATTTCGCCATCGGCGTGAGTTCCGAGGGTGGCGACGTGGCCTATAGGCTGAGTTTCGCGGGAAACATCAGCAACGATGCCCAGGGCCACCCCACGATGCATCCGATCGGTAACAGCGGATTCTCCATCGGCACGCTGCAGACTGATCTCGGGCAACACCCTGAAGTGGCGACGGAGCTGACCGATGCTTACCAGGCATGGGCGCGTACCGCGCATCCAGACTGGGTGCTCGACGTCGCCCAGCGCACGCAGACCATTGCCGACCTTGGCCGCACGGGTCACCAGATCGAGGCCCAGCATGGCCGCCCGCTCGACGCCACGGTGAAGTCCCGTCTTGATGCCTTCATGGGCAGCAACGCCGGGGTCAATTTCGTCCATCAGCACGACACTGCCCAAGTGAACAAGCTGATGACGAATGCGATCGCGCCGCTCCAGCAGACCGATCTGTATCGCCACGCGCCCGAGGCCGACCAGGCCCGGTTGATCACGATGACGGGCAAGCTCTATAACCAGAGTGAAACCTATGGAAACCGCCTCATCGGCGAGCTTCAGCGCGGCGAGCATCACAGCGTGGACGATGTACGGCGGTCCATCGACCGCTATCCGGATTACGTGACCGATGGTCGCGACCATGCGCTGGCGGGTGCGGCCTTGTTCAACGACCTGCGCGCCACCGGTCCCGATCACCCACTGCGCCCGGCATGGGATCACGTGGCCGGCAATCCGCTGGTCAATCCGACGCAGCTCGGCAACGATCCGACGCACCCGAGTCTTCCGCACGAATACGCCGCCATACGGGATGCCTTCACCGATCCGGCGCATTCGCGGCCGATGGTGCAGGCCCTTGGGCGGGGCGGCTCTTATGCGCAGACCTCGAACCACCGCGGTTTCTATGCCGAAGGCCGCGACCTTGTGACTTGGGACCGCTCAGGCCACGGTGCAGCCCTGGTCAACGGCCAGTGGACTTCCGTGAACAGCCGCGACATCTCCACGCACGTCAATACCGATCACACGCTGGACGTGAACTTGCAGCGCAACCGCACGCAGGAGCGCTTGCTGCACGTCACTCACCCGGGCCACGTGCGTGCCCAGGGTCCGGCTCATGCCACCGGCGACCACGTGCAGCACGCCGGGACCCTGCGTGAACATGACCACGCGCCCGCAGTAGGCGATGTGCAGCGCCGGCTTGCGCAGTTGGGCTACAAGGGGGCGGACGGCCGTCCACTACATCCCGACAACGATTTCGGCGCGAACACGACGGCCGCGGTCAAAGCCTTCCAGCGCGACCATGGTCTTGGCGACGATGGCGTTGTGGGAGCGAAGACTATGGAAGCCCTCAACCGTACGGTGCAACCGGTACCGATAGCTCTTAACGACGCCAGTCACCCCGGCAACGCAATGTATCGCCAGGCCCTGGGCGGGGTGCACGCCGTCGACGCGCAACAAGGCCGTACGCCGGATCGGCTGAGCGAAAACCTTGCGGCTTCTCTGACCACAGCCGCACACAACGAGGGGTTATCACGCATCGACCACGTGGTGCTGAGCGACGACGCCCGCCGCATATACGCCGTGCAGGGCGAACTCAATTCGCCGTTCAAGCAGATCGCGGAGGTGGACGTGGTCCAGGCGGTGGGCAAGACGGTGCCACAGAGCAGTGCGGAGTGGCAGCAGCCCCAAGCTCAGGCGCAGCAGCCGGCGCAATCGCAACAACAGCAGCAGCCGGAACAACCCGGCATGCACCGGTAATGATGGCCCGGCCGGCAGGTTTCCCTGCCGGGCGGGCTGCCAATCCGTTGGGGACGAACGAAGAACGTCGACGCACCCGACGATGTCACAGGGTCAGTTGCGGTATGTTCACCCTTTCCAACAGGCGTGACGTGAAGTACTTGTCCTGGTAGTAGCGAATTTTTTCGCACATCACAGGATGTGGGATGCCTTCGCAGAGGAACACTTCCTTCTCCGTACCCATTGCCTTTAGTTCCTGGGGGAGCATCAGGGCACGCTTCTCTTCACTGTGGCTGCGGGAGACATCGCCATTCTTGCTCTTGGTGATGTTCTCCCGGCGAACGGTGGTGTAACCCAGCATGTCGGAATAGTCGTTGGCATCCTGTTGCTCGCGTGGCGCGTAAACGATCTGCAGGGCATGGTTGGTGATGATGGTGCGCGAGATATCCTTGCCGTAAGTCGCATCCAGCTGGGCCATGCTCTGGATGATCGGCAGCAGGCGGATGTTGTAGCCCGCCATGTACGAGACGGCCGATGCGATGATCTCCACCTTGCCAATCGACGTGAATTCGTCCATCAGGAGCAAGCACTGGTGCTTCAGGGTCGGATCGTTCTGTGGCAGCACCTTGGTGTTGAGGTTGATCAGCTGGCTGAAGAACAGGTTCACGATCAGGCGACTCTCGGCCAGCTTGTTGGGCTGGATGCCGATGTAGATCGTCATCTTCTTCTTGCGCACATCCGTCAGGAGGAAGTCGTCGTCGCTGGTCGCCGCGTCGAGCACCGGGTTGATCCAGGCATTCAGGGGCTCCTTGAAGGTGCCCAGAATGGAAGCGAAGGTCTCATTGGCCTGCGACAACAGGTTGGCGAAGGCCGACTGGGCGTTCGTGCTCAGGCAAGGATCCTTGGAAAGTCGCGTGTAGAGCTCACGCAGATCTGTGCCGTCGCCGGACGACAGACGGTAGATCATGCCCAGTGTGGGTTTGCTGCGAACGATTTCAGGGCGACCCTTGGCATCGTCATCGTCCCATTTCTCGCAGAGGTAGAGCGAGAAGGCCATGAAGGCATTCCGCGCCTGGCTGACCCAGAATTTCTGGTCGTCGGAGACGTCGGGATAGAGCATCGACGCGATGCTCATGAGGTCGGATACGCGAAAGGCTGGATCCTTCGAGACGTAACTCAGCGGGTTCCACCGATGCGTGCGGCGGTCCTCGGCGAACGGGTTGAACAGGTAGATCTCCTGCCCCTGTGATGCACGCCAGCCGCTGGTCAGGTCGAAGTTCTCCTGCTTGATGTCCAGCACTACCACCGATTCCTGGTAGTCCAGTAGGTTGGGGATGACGACTCCCACGCCCTTGCCCGAGCGGGTAGGGGCGGCGAGGATCACGAACTGCTGGCCGGGGAGACGGACCAGATCGCCCTTGAACTTGCCCACGAGGATCCCGTTGGGCGCCGGGGCGAGCATTTTCTGCTTGCGCAGATCCGATGCGGTGGCGAAGCGTGCGTCGCCGTGCATGGATTGCTTCCTGGGCTTTAGCAGGAAGTACAGCACGACGCACCAGACCATGATTGGAAACATGAACCCTGCAAGGCCTGCTGTTTCAATCTTCCAGAGATATGGCCTTACCTGCGGTAGATCCAACGCTCTGACATAGCTCCAATACGTATTCCACCCGACATGCTCGTTCCTTAAGCCTAGGAACAGCAGCGTGAGATAGCCGGACAAATAATATCCAAGAACCAGAGTTACAACGGCGGAACCCGCCGCCCACGAAAAACGACGCTTGGCCATATGTGATCTCGTGAATGCAATTAGTGCGGGTATGGGTTGTTCGCGCCGCTACCCTTACCCTTCCATTTGCCGGCCTGCATGGCCTTCGGACAGATTCGCTGGTATTGGTCGAGCGAGTCCCTGTCCTCGAGAGTCCAACTTCGGCCCTTTGGATTTGGTTCGTCGCATTCCCATGTGTAGAGGAAGGTGCCACTACCGGGATCGAGGGGTATCCAACACTTATTCCATCCTTTGAGGCCCTCCCTACAGAAGGTAAACGGGTCATTGTCCCGATATCGGATGACCTCGTAGTATCCCGAATCCTGCGCAGAAAGCGTCGGGGCGAAAAGCAATGCAAGAAGGATGATCCGTATCTTCATGACGCACCGTCAGGTCAGTTTTGGAAAATTCGGGTTGAACTTGCGACGGTTGCTACTGTGTCGTGTTCGTCGCTTTCAGTGACTGTCGAGCACCTGTTTATCATGGCCCCGCTCCCGGCATACCCCTGGCGGTCTGCTGATGTTGCTGCTGCCCAGCCAGTGCCTGATCTCGCTGCGATGCCTGTTGCCAACTCTGGCTGCTGTGTTCGATGGGAGTCGACATCGCTCGCTGCGTGTCTACTTCGGCGACTTGCTTGAAGGGCGAGTTGGCGTCGCCCTGCACCGCGTAGGTCTTGCTTGCGTCCGCGCTTAATTCGACGTGATCGATGCGGTGCAGGCCGCCCTGGTGTGCTGCGACTGTAAGGGATGCAGCAAGCCTGTCGCTTCTTTCATCGGAGGAGCGTTGATGTAGCCGGTCCAGCTGGCGGACGCCATCCTGGGCCTGCCGAAAGAGGTCATGACCCGGGTGCCCGGGTTGGTCGATGTCAGGGCTTGGCTTGTCGTCGAACCACGAGCCAGGATGAGTGAGAGTGCCCCAGGCACCGGACAGCTTTTCGCCGATTACATGCCCTGCAGCGCTGATATCCTCGGTGATCTCATGTCCGGCTCGCTTCGTGGCTTCAGTCACTTCGTGAACTGCGTGCCCCATCGCGTGACCTGCGCCCGCAATATCCTTGACCGCCTCGTGCCCTAGCTTGTCGACGCTTTCCCCGATGGCCTTCGGTATTTCCCACGACGCCGACAACCCCGTCCGCATGCTCATGACGTCGCCGCGGTAGCGATCGATCATGCTCGCGTGTGCACGGTAACGAGCCTCGCTTTCGGGGCTGATGATCGACTGGCCGAGAAGATTGCTGCCCGGAACGAAGTTGTCGATGGCATGGGCATCGAAATCGGTGGCCTTGATCGGATTGCGCGGTGAGAGAATGCCACCGTCGTCGCGATAGCCGGCCTTCGACAGGGTGTCGATATCCTGTTGCGAGGCGTAAACCCGTACTTCGCCGAAATGCTCGCTGGCGGCGCTCACCAGGTCGCCGGCTCGCACGTGATCGATGACCTGATTTCCGCCAGCCGGAATGCCTTGTAGCAGACCAGCTGCGCCATAAGCGTTGAACGTCTCACCATGGAGGCCGTAACGCGCTGCGCTGATTTCCGCCAGTGTTCCTCCAAGGGAATGACCCGTCACCGAGATATCCGGTGGAGAATTTCCCTGGTCGTCGGCGTTCAGCCTAGCTTGAGCCATGGCGCGATCCGCGAACGCCAATGCATCGTGGGTCTGCAGATTTATCCCGGTCAAAACCATGCCAGCGTCCACGCCGCCGTCGTGGACCGGCTCCCGGTCGAATTCGGTGCCGCGAAAGGCGATGACTACCTGACTCGGTTGTACGTCCTCGCGAATATAAGCCTGAGCCTGGAAGCCCGTCGCCGGGTTATTTTCGGCGGCAAGAACGCGATACGTAACCCCATCCAGGGTGACTTTCTGGTTGACAGGAGTGTCGTGATAGACGTCCTGCGAAAGCAGGGCGTAATCGGTCGACCGCGGACTCACTGCCGTTTCTCCACGGCCTTCAGGGTGATGGAGAAGATCGAGCCTGCGTCATTGAAGTCCGACTTGCTTGGAGAACCTATGTCGATGCGCGAGCGTGACGACCGTTCATAGGAGCGCTCCGAAAAATACCGGACGACACTATTCTGGTTAAGAATGTCGTCGTGGTAAATCGCGGGACTGAAGTTTACTCCGCCGTGGTGAAAATCTGCGGAGGCACCGACTACCGACCAATGGCAGACGCCCAGGCCGAAGTAGTCCTCGTCCTGGATCTGGTCGACGTAGATCACCCCCTTGAATGTGTTGTCGCCAACACGTTCGAAGACGACGGGGAGTCTTTTCTGCGGCTCCACCGTCGCGCCCGTGACAGGAGTCAGTGGAACGCAGGCTCCATTGACAACCTTGTAATCCACAGAACCTTCTATCCGCTCGAAGGCTCCGGGAGCACCGGTGACCGTTGCGGTGATCTCGTAACGCATGCGCGGATTCGGGTTGAGCTTGATGTCGGGCTGTTTCATGGTGGCACCGTATGCGTGGGTGGACAGGAGCAGGAGGAGGGCGGAGGTCAGGCTGCTTATCGTCCTCATGGCCCCGCTCCCGGCGTTGCCCGAGCGGCCTGCTGTTGTTGTGCCTGCTGCTGTTGTTGATGGTCGGCCAAAGCCTGCCCCTGCTGAGCTGCCTGCTGCGAGGCTTGGCTGCTGCGCTCGACGGGCGTGGTCATGGCTTGCTGCGTATCCACTTCGGCGACTTGCTTGAACGGCGAACGGGCATCGTCTTGCATGGCGTGGACCCGGCTGGCGTCGGCGCTCAACTCGACGTGATCGATGCGATGCAGGCCACCTTGCTGCGCCGCGACGGCCAGCGAAGCAGCAAGACGGTCGCTCCTGCCGTCGGAGACTCGATCATGCTGCGCATCGAGGCGGCGGACCCCCTCGAGGGCCTGTTTGTAGAGCTCATGGCCAGGATGCGCCGGCGAATCGAGCTTTGGCGCGTCGTGCGTCTGCTGGTGCTGGAGTGCTTCCGCGGTGCGCGGACCGACGACGCCGTCCGGCTTCAGTCCATGCGAATACTGGAAGTTCTCCACGGCTTCCCGGGTGTGCTCGCCGAAGTGGCCATCGGGCGAAAGAGGGCGCCCGTGGGCATCGTGGACACCGAGCGCGTTCAGCCGTTCCTGCAATACCTGCACCTCATTCCCCCTGGCACCTTCGCGCAAACCATGTGCCTTGTCCTCGTGTGCAGGTGCATCGTGGGTTGGATGGGCGCCAACCGATGGGGCCGAGCGCTCTCGCCAGAAGGTTTCCGGATTTACCGGATGTCCCTGTGAATCCTTCATCTGGTAATGCACGTGCTGGGCGTATTGGCTCACTCCATCGGGACCACGCCCGCCCATGCGGCCGATCTCGTCGCCGGCCTCGATATGCTGGCCGACTTTCACCGACTGCGATTGCGTATGCAGGATCTCGTGGCTGTTGCCGTCCCTATCGCGGATCTTGATCGTGCCGTACTGCCCACCCACGAACGTGACTTCGCCGGCGATCGGCGTGTGCACGGAAGGGTGGGTGAGGTTGATACCGGCTTGCCCGCCTTCGTAATTGAAGTCGGAGCCACCGTGCGGGCCCTTGGCACGATGCTCGCCGTAATGGCCTGTGATGTGCGCCGAGCGTTTGCCCTGCTGTGGAAGGATCACGTTCATGACGTCTTGATATGGCATGGTGCGCCCTCCCTCAGAGCGAATCGTCTTTGACGCGATAGAGGTGCCAGCAGCCGTCCTTCCGGAAGAAGAACGTCGTCTGGTAGTCCGTATCCGGCCTGACCAGCTTCACGGCGATCTCGGTTGGGCCGCTTACCGTCTGGGTGGCCACCAGTCCGTCCTTCGTCTGGTCGGCCTGGCTGGGCATCACGGGGAACGCGATCTCGGCCTTGGCCAGCGATTTCGATACCGGTTTCGGTTCGGGATCGGCGTTGGGGTCGACCGAGTCGCTTTGCAGTGGGTCGGTGACGTACATCTTCTGAAGAGCGACGTTGTTCTCGAACAGCGGCAGGAAGCGGTCGAACTGCTCAGCCGGGCAGGTGGGTGCGGAAGAAGGCATCGACGCGGTCGAGGTAGCCGCCGCGGGAGTTGAGGTCGGCGCAGGAGCCTTGTCGCAAGCCGCCAGCAAAAACGCGGCAAGCACGAAGGGCAGGGTTACGTTACGCATCGTCGATCCTCTCAATGTGGCGGCAAGGACAGCGACGCCTGCTGCTGGCTCGCCTGCTGGGTCTGTTGCTGTTCGTGAGCCGGCTGGACGGCATGCTTTGCGAGCGCCTGGGTGCTCTGCTCCACCGAGGTCGCCGTTGCCTGCTGCGTCGCGACTTCGGCCACCTGCTTGTGCGGCGACTGGGGATCGCCCTGCACGGCATACGTGCGGCCGGCGTCCGCGCTCAGCGCGACATGGTCGATGCGCTGCATCCCTTGGTGACGCGCGGCGACCGTCAGCGCGGCGGCGAGGTTTTCGCTTCGCTGATCGGGTTTGCGCTGGTGTTCGGCGTCCAGCCGGTGCACGGCGTCTTGGGCTTGGCGGAACAACGCGTGGTCCGGATGCGAGGCATGATTCAGCGCCGGCATGGGTGGGTAGCCGGGACCATCGGGGTGAGGATGGTGGTGATGAGGACGATGACGTCTCCCGGCCTCCACGAGGTCTTGCGCGTGCTCGATCGCAGATAGCGTGTCGTGCCCGGCGACGCCATCCTGGGCGATACCCGAATGGCGTTGCAGAGCCCTCACCGCCGCCTTCGTCGCGGGGCCGAAATCGCCGTCGGCTTTCAAGACGTGGCCATGAGCGTCCGTGTACCCTAGCCTAGCGAGGCTGGACTGCAAACGACGGACATCCTCGCCATGCGAGCCCTGCTTCAGCAGCGGCGCGGCGCGTGGGTGGGCAGGCGCATGCGTTGCCGGCCTGGCGTCGGCCAGATGTTGCACGAGACGCTCCATGACTTCGGGCGTCAGACGCTTCTCCCACGCGGCGAAACGTTCCTGGCGATCTTCAAGGCCGTTGTAGCGGCCATTGATGGCGTGCGTCGCGGCTTTGACGTCCTCGCGCGCGTTTTCTGGTACCCGGTTCCGCCAATACCAGACGGCGATGCGCGCCGCGTTGTTCGGCTCCGCGGCAAGTTCAGGATGCTTCACCAGATCGAGGTCGAGGGCTTCGCCCGCCGCCCGGTAATTGTCCTTACCGGTGAGTTGCATGTAGCCGCGTCCGCGGTACAGATAGCCCTCACCCGGGCGGTCGTTACCGTTGCGACCGCCGTACATGAGTTCGGCGAGCTTTTCGGGGTGGCCCTGCAAAGCGCCAAGGCGCGCCGTTTCCAGCGACTTCTCGCCTTCGCGCCAGGCGGACTGCACGGGGATCTGTGCGATGTTGCGGGTATAGCGGAAGCTTTCTTCCATCCTGTTGAGGCCGTTGGACTCGTGCGAGACCTGGGCCATGAAGTTGGCCAGTTCCTTTGGCCTGGTGATGCCTGCCGCGGCCGCCGCCGCGAGCAGTTGTGATTCACGATCAATCGCCATGTGTAGCTCCTGTTTGACTACCACGTTCGGCGGGGCTCCTTGCGCGCCCTAGGCCCGCCCCCTCCCGGGCGGGTCGATGCCCGTCAGGGCAATGCCACCTCTGGAAGTCGCGCCGGGTCGAAGTCGCTGAAAGCGACGTCGCCCAAGTCGCTGGCTTTCAAGTCGATCGCCTTGTGCTCACCCGTATCCTGGTCTTCGACGCGCCTGGATACGTGCGTGACGAACCAGTTCTTGCGTGCGGCAACATAGGTGAAAGTGAACTCGTCGGACCATCGCTCGCGGCTGCCGCCGCCGATGGCGACAGTGAAGCTGCCGCCTTCTACGCGCGTGTATCCGTAAGGATCGCCGGCGATGCCGCCGCATGTCGCGCAGGGAATGAGATGGACATTGGAGGCGGCCTCGCGGAGCTTCCCGGCATCATCGCGAACGAGGACCTTCACGATTCGCGGAGGGCCTTCCGTCGACGCCGGCGCTCCGGAGGATGGCGGGTCGAGCACCAGCACAACGCCCGCCGAACCGTCGCCTTTGAGATCGCCGGACGTGGACTCGAGGATCTTCGCCCCACCGGTCGCGAATGATTTCAGGTCGTCCATCTTGCTTCCTTTGTTCCTGGTGTCGGACGTCGAGGCGGTATGGGGCGCATTCGCGGCGTAAATGGGCGTTGGCGAACCTAACGAGGAAAAGGCGAGCAACGCAATGAGGAACTGAGATTTCATCGATTTACATCCTCGATACTGCAACGATGGATGTTCTTGCGGGTGTACAACCCCGCCGCTCGCCAAGGCGATAGGACGAATTGAATCGCTAACCTCACTGGACGCGCCGTGCAACGCTGCATCCGCTGTAGACGACTTTGCATTGCGAGGCCGATTCGTTGCAGGACAGCATTGCATCGCTTTCCGCCCCACCTTTATCTGGCCCGCGAGCGACCCCGTGCCCGCCGACACCCCAGGCTACTGCCGCGCACTGGTTGTAATAAGTCATCTCGACCTTGCATCCCGTCGCGCCTCGACTTTCACAGTCTCGAGTGGCGTCGCGAATTGCTTCGGACTTGCTGTCCCGATCCGTCACCGTTCCGGCGCCGCCAGTGGCGCTGTCAATGACGATCGCTCCCCACGTGTCCTTCCACACAGGCGGGGGTGCTGCGGGCAGATTGCCTTGGGGAGGGTTATAGCCCGGCATGCCGGATGCATCTGGAGGTACGCAGTTGCCGCCGCCCGTACTCACGC
The DNA here is from genome assembly GCF_056755555.1 of Luteibacter sp. SVR4-7G. Classification (NCBI taxonomy): domain Bacteria; kingdom Pseudomonadati; phylum Pseudomonadota; class Gammaproteobacteria; order Lysobacterales; family Rhodanobacteraceae; genus Luteibacter; species Luteibacter sp. SVR4-7G. Next base: position 36,112 of record NZ_JBPGXO010000021.1, read on the forward strand.
CGGTGGCACACTGACCCCATGCGACATTTGCCGATAGAGCCGCGCAAGTGATCAATAACTTGAGATGTTTCATTTCCAGGGTTCTCACGAGTATCCAGGATCCTTCGTGTATCCGGTTTCTTTCAGTTTAAGTCGATCGTTTGCAGCAATATCACCGCCTGGCGAAGATCCCAGCTGGGAGTAGTTCCCAAAAGTATTGCTTTGGCCGACACTCTGATTCGTATTTCGTTCGTGTGTCTGATTATTTGTAGCTGGAATGTAGCTCGACGTGCCGGGCACGCCATACCCACCACGCGAGTTCGGCGGCTCAGGCTTGATATGCCCAAACGGCGAGTACGAGTTGAACTGGCCCAAGGTACCCTGGAAGAAGGCGGCGGCCATCGGCGGGGCGCTGATGATCATGGTCGTGAGCAGTAGGCCGAGGCCGCCTTGCTGGAGAGCCATGCTGTTGATGCCGTCGGTCGTGCCGGCGCCGCCCATGCTCGGCATGGATAGCAGGTACTTCACCGCAAAGGCAGCCGTGACGGCGGCCATCATTTTCATGGCGATGGTGACCATGACGCTGAGCACAGCCAGGGAGAACACGGTGCCGATGCCGTAGAGCAGCCATTTGCTGAACAGCTGCTTGGTAGGTTCGAAGAGCAGGCACATGATGAAGATGGGCCCGAAGCCTACGAAGAGAGCTAGCGCGATCTTGTTCAGTAGCAGCATGGAGCCGGCGATGACGCTGGGGCCGGCGATACCGATGCCGGTAAACCAGCGATCCCGGTCCTTCGCATCCTGTGCGGCCTGGTCGCCGCCTGTATCGATGGCATCGATGGTGCCCATCGCTACTTCCATGCCGGCCAGGTTGTTGTCGATATGCTGGAACGGGCTGCCGCTTTCTCCCGTGACGTATTGTGCGATGGCCGTGGACATGCCATCGCTCAGCGTCCAGTAAACGGATGAGGAGGAGTAGGCAGCCGTCGTGGCGATGAAGACCACGAGGGTCGCCTTGAGAGAATCCCCCACCAGTACCATCATCGGCTGGCGCGACTGCCCAGTGACGATGCGGAATCCCTGAAACATGATCCAGACCGTCAGCACGGTTACGGCAACGAAGCCGATGATCGTGGCCGAGCCGGACAGCAGCTTCCATTGCATGATGTCGATTTCGGTGCGCAGGAAGTCGTTGATCGTCTGGAAAAAGACGAACTGGGTCGCCGTGTCCAGCGGACCGGCAAACATGGATAGGGCCGAATGGCCGGCGAAGATGTTCATGAAGTCAGCCATGACGTGGTGTTCCATTTATCTTGATTTCGAGAAGCCGGTCAGAAGCCATTGGATTCACCGATGCCCAGCGTTTGCATGCCCTTCGGCTTCTCGCTTTGCACCCCTTCCAGGGACGCTTTAAGAGCGGCGCCCGTGGCAAGACCGCTGATGGCGTTACCTATATTCACGTCGCCGATGCCAGGCAAGGAGACTGATCCCCAGTCCGAAGGCTTCTTGCCGATGTTCGCGGCATTGGCAGCCATGGTCTGCTGCGCGCGAAGAAACCGGAGGTTCGCTTCGTAGGCATAGTTCACGGTCTGCATCTGCTGCTGATCGAGTGCAATCAGGTTGTAGAGCGCTGTGAGCTTGTTCGTATTGTCTTCGAGCTTGCCGAACTGGTTCGCGTCTCCCGGCTCGATCGCCGCGCGCTCCTTGAGAAGTTCACGCAACATGGAGTCCCGTGTCGCGGTGTTCTTGTACATGGTGAGCATGTATTGGTACTGGGCGTTCTCGAGATCGACGATCTGCTGGCAGGTCGCCTGCTGGGGTTGCGCCACGGCCTTGCACCGCGTGCCATCGTCGAGTTTCGTCGAATCCTCAGGTAATGCTTTTTGCGGGTCCGCAACGCGTGGTCCCGGCTGGCTGTCCTTGTAAGTACCTATCTTGAATTTCTCGTTGATGGCGTTGATGTTGCCATTGATCGTAGAGCCATCGCCGATCGTCTTGCCGAGGACGTTGTTGATATCCGTTGTCCTGTCGGCGGTGGTCTTGGTATTTGTCTGGATGGTACTTAAGGTAGTGTTGGCATCGGCGTCATTGACGGCCCACTGCGCATGCGCAGCGGGCGCGACCGATCCGAGCGCAAGGAGGAAGGCAGCTGCGCCAAGGAGCCGCCGAAGCGACGAGGTATGGCGATGTTGTTCGGTGTAAGTAGCCATGGTGGTCTCCGGGGTCAGCGAGCCGCCGAGCGGGCAGGGCGTGTCGTGGGGGAGGCGGGCGACGGCTTCTTGCCGCTGCCCTTGCGATTTTCGTAGAAGTGCGGCAGCCATTGGTCCGGGCTCAGATCGTCGGGATGGACACCCTCGATTTCGGCCTGGCGTGCCAGGACCTCCTGCATGATCTCGATGTTGTCCGTCGATGCGGAGATCACGGCGAGGGCATCGTCCATGCCACGCAGGTTCAATTGACACACGGCCGAGGCATGGCCCTGCTTCACCAGGAAGCGGCGCGAGCGCTCGTCCAGGCTCACCACCACCTGGTACTCGGCATCGGTGAGCTTGAGTCCGTCGACATAGTCCTCGCGGCTGGCATTCGGGTTGGGCAGAAGGATCATCGTGGCGGTCTGCTCGATGAGCGCGGCGGAGATGTCGCTGGCCAGTGCGTCCTCGGGACTCTGCGTGGCGAAGATGCCCATGCCGTTCTGCTTGCGAATGGTTTTCTGCTTGTTCTTCGCGAATTCCTTGAGGCCGCCCTTGCCATCCAGGATCTTCCAGAACTCGTCCATCACGTAGATAAGGCGTCGGCCGTCGATCAAGGCCTCGAGACGGTGGAGGAGGTAATTGATGACAGGCGCTCGGACTTCCGCATTGTCGATGATATCGGTGTAGTCGAAGCCGATGATGTTGGCGCGGGAAAGGTCCACGGTGTCCAGCGGATTGTCGAAGACCCATCCGAGGGAATTCCCTGCAGTCCACTTGCGCATGCGGATGAAGAGACCGTCATCGCCGAGGTTCGGCAGGTTCTTCTGGAAGTTGGTCATGCTGCGCAGGTGCATGGGGATGTCGAGGACAGCTTCCACGGCACGGTAGATATCCTCCTCCTCGCGCGAGCTGTACACGCTCTTTCCCGCCAGCACCTTGATGAGGTCGGCGAGGAACTGCACGTTCTCTTCGGTGCGCTCGCATTGGAACGGGTTGAACCCCGAGGGTTTGCCGTTCTCCAGGGCGAGGTAGTTGCCGCCGCAGGCGCGCACGAAGATCTCCGCGCCGCGGTCCTTGTCAAAGAAGAAGATCGTCGGCGCCGGGTCCAGCTTCTGCACCTGGCTCAGGAGGAAGTTGATCAGCGCCGTCTTGCCGGTACCCGACTTGCCGATAACCATCGTATTGGCGATGGCCTTCTCGCCGTATGAGTTCTCGGCAGGGTGGGTGGCGTGGAAATTGAAGAAGTACGGCTGGCCATTGGTGGTCTGCAACGTGGTGACGCAATCGCCCCACGGGTTGTTCTGCTTCTTGCCCGTGGCGAAATTGTGCAGCGGCGACAGACCGAGGAAGTTGAGCGAACTGACGTTCGCGAGGCGGGTCCGGTATTTCCAGTTGCCCGGGAACTGCGCGTAGAAGGCCGATGTGACGGCCAGGTCTTCCTTTACCGAAACGAAGCCCGCGTTGGAAAGTTCCGCGCGGGTGGCCGCGATCTGTTGCGAGAGCGCCTCTTGCGCCGTCGAATACACCGCCATGGTGAAGTGGTATTCGCCGAGCACGAAGTTGCCCGACGCAAGCTGGTCCATGGCCTGGTCCATCTCGATGATCTGGCTGACCGCCTTGTCGCCGGAGGAGATCATCATGCCCTTGGTACGCTCCAGGGCCTTCAGGGCGTCTTGCCGCCCCATCGGACTGAAGGAGTGGGTGATGACGTATTCGAAATCGAGGTATTTGAGGCCATTGAGGATGCCAGGGTAGGTGCCCTCCACATATTCCTTGATGTTGAGGATGGCACCGAAATGGTTGACGCCGTTGGGCGTGGTCAGGACGAAGTCGCCCGTCTTCGACGAGAAGCGCTGGCGGCTGACAGGCAGATAGTCCTTCACGGCGGCGGTGAGCACCGGAACCGGCTCGTCGAGACGATTCAGGATGTATCCGTACAACTCGAGCACTTCGGAGAACACGACGCCGTTAGGCGCTTCATACATGCCCATGCGGGTCGGGGCGTAGTCCTTGAGGACCGCCTCCACGTTGCCCGCCAGTTCCAGGATCGTCGCGATCGCCTGGGCCTGCTCCGACTGAAGGCGTTCGACGTTCGAAGACTTCTCGACGAACCGCTTACCCGACACCACGGGACGGTAGATCATCGTGAGGTACAACTCGTTCTGCATCAGCTTCTGGCCGGAGAGCGACGCGTAGTAACCGTCGGACAGCTCCTGGTTGAAGCGGTGCTCGAACTTGCTCTTGTCCTTGATGCCACGACGCCTGCGGATGTCGTGGACCCAGAAGGCGACGTTCACGAAGTCGGGGGCGCGCAACGTCTGCAGCATGCGGTTGAAGGTATTGTGCCGATGCTCGATCTCCCATTCCTCCCGGCCCACGAAGGGCAGGCCGCCAAGGCGCCACACGAGCAGGAAATCGCCCCCCGTCGTTTTGAGGACGGTCGGCGAGACGTGGGTGGAGAATGGTATGAATTCCCCGATCGATGCATCTGGAATGAACATGGCTCTGTCTACCGTGAGACGCGCTGGAAAGGCCCTGGCAGCACGCTGCCAGGGCGGGGAAGTGCCCTATCGTTTCGCCCTGCCTGGCTCGCGATAGCTATTGGGCGTAAACACCCAGGTGCCGTCGTGCTCCGCCAGATTCCTCACCCGTGTCCGGAACTGAAGACGCAGTCCGAGCAGCCGGAAGATCATTTCGTCGCGCCGCGCCATCTGGCGCATCACGAAGATCGAGCATGGAATCCAGAGAAGCCACCACATATTGAAGTACATCGCCATCAGCAAGCCGCTGCCCGCCCCCACGAAGAAGGGCACATAGGGCACGCCCATGAACATGGGAGGACGCGTGCAGCCGCGGAAGAGCGCGTTCTTATGCATGGAGGTGCAGCAGGTGCATGGCGGCCTGCAGCGAATCCATGAGGAAGGCGCCGCTGCTGGAAGTGCACGCGTTCTGCGAGCCGCCGTTGCCGCCGACAACCATCTTCGCCACTTGTGCGGCGGCACCGATCAGCACACCGCCGACGAGTGCCGGCGCAACGTCGGCGATGCGTTTGTGGGCGAAGGCGATCTGGTAGCCGGAGAAGATCACGGCGATGGTCACCACGACGATCGATGCAGCATTCAGCAGAGAATTGATGTTCTCGAAGAAACCGCAGACCTTCTTCGAGGTTTCGGTCACGTCCTGGGCCAGGCCGATCGACGGCAGGAGCAGGACGGTGGCGATCATGAAAAAGATCGCCACCTTGTTGATCGACGTGCGGTCGGTCGGGATGCTGGGCAGTTTGGACATCTCGTAGTTCCTTCGTGTTACTGGACTGGGTACGGCCGAGCGAACGCGGCCGGGTTGAGGACGGCTACGGATCCGTAGCCGGTTTCGCGATGACCCGTTTCCTCAGACGAGACGAACAGGTCAGAAAACAAAGGCGCCATCGGCTCCTCCCCCGCGCAGGTCCGCGGGATCGCCCGCGGGTGTGGGAGGGGCCGCGGGTGAGGCGGCGGCGGAGGGCGCCGGGTCGTTGGGGCCCTGCACTCGTGGTACGAAGACGCCGCTGTCGTCCGCTGCGCCAGTTCCCGTTGGATTGGACGAAACGCCGATCTGCGACATGACCGCGGCCGTGCTGGGGTCGGTAGGGATGCGCCCTGGCGCGGCGGGAGGCGCGGGCGCGGGCAGCGTCCCACCCGGAAGAGAGATAGCTCCGCTGCCAGGAATGATCGTCCCGACCTGAGTCTGTGTTGCCTCGGCAGCCTGCAATGCCTGCGCAATGGACGCGGCGTCGGGCAGCGTTTCAGCCACGGCAGGATTTGCCGACGGTGCCACCGCCCGGCTCGGCGGCGGAACCCCTGCCGCCTTGGCGACGGCGGGCGCCAAGGCGCTGGCGAGAGCAGCGTCCGCCACGCTTCGCATGGCCACGCGGTACATGGAGCTGTCCGTGGCACCGAGGGCCGTTCCTTTTCCCGTCGTGCCTGCGGAGCTACCCACCAACGGTATGGGCGTGGCGTTCGTCACCGGCGCGCTCTGGCGCGCCATGGATTCGAAGATCTTCTGGACGTAGCCGTCCTGGTAGCCGGTGGTGAAGTTTCCTGAGTAGTAGCAGCTGAAGGCCTTGCCCCAGTCGCCGCCGGCACTGGCATAACACTGCGCGAGGATTTGCGATCCCGCGACCAGGTTCGGACACACGTCGAACGCCTTCTCGTAGGTGTCGAGCCCAAACTTCCCGAGATTCGTGCGATTGACCTGTGCGACGCCCAGGGAATAGTTGTAACCCTTCGCCTCGAGCATGCGCGCCGTCGCCACCGCTTCGCCGAGGTTCTCTGGCTGGCGCACGAGCTGACCACCCACGACGCCGATGGCGAACGGGTTGCGCGACGATTCGACGTTCACGACGTGCTGCATCACCTCCGCCGGTACGGCGAGGTTGGGGCAAGCCATCATTTCCAATCCTGGTAGCACCGTTACAACTCCTGTCTAATGACCGATGTGTTTCGCGTGTTACCCCCCGTCCGGGGCCAGGCCCCGAGCGGGGTTGAAGTCGATGCCGGTAATGTGTCGGCGTCCGGCGTGCGCCTTGATGTGCACGACGATGTCGATCGTGAGCATCAACAGTCGCTTGATCGTGGAGAACTCGAGGCCTGCGCCCTCGTTGGAGGCCTTCACCATCAGGCCCAGCTGGTCCCAGGTCTGTTCGACGCTGCCGGCGTGGCAGCTCGTGATCGACCCGGGATGTCCCGATGCACAGTTGCGAATGAAGTAGAAGGACTCGTCGCCACGAAGCTCGGCGAGGATGATCCTGTCCGGCTTCATGCGCAGGCAGGCTTCCATGCAACTCTTGGCAGTGACATTGCTCGCACTCTGTCCGCCTTTCGAATAGAGCAGGTGCACGACGTTCGGCTGGTCGATGAAGAGTTCACGGGCATCCTCGATGGTGACGAGGCGTTCGTCTTCCGGAATATGGCCCACCAGCGACTTCATGAAGGTGGTCTTGCCGCTGCCGGTGGCGCCGGAAACGACGATGTTCTTCTTGCTGAGCACGGCATGGCGGAAGAAATCGGCATAGCGGCGCTCCGCACGTAGTTCGAGCAGTTCCCGGTCCGCCTCGGTGATGGTGTTCGCGCCCTCGAGGATCTGGTCGAAGAAGCCATCTTCCTGGTACTGCGCCAGCGTCTTGCTCTGCCGGGAGGGGAGACGGATGGTGATCGAGACCCGTCCCGCCTCGCACGCGGGCGGGATGACGAACTGCGCGCGCTGGCCGGTCGGGAAGGTCAACGAAACGACCGGGTCGACATCGGTGATGCGTTGACCCGTGTTGCTTTCGTTGACCACGGCCGTGCAGAACTGGCGGGCGCGCTCGAAGGTGAGTGTCGGCACCTCCACGCGCTGCCATTTGCCTCGGCTTTCCAGATAGAGCTCACCTGGCCTGTTGATGCAGATCTCGGTGACGTCGGGCGATGACAGGTAGTCCCGGATACCCAGTACCTCGTACTGGTAATCCAGGAAGTCGTTGCCGACGGCGGCGAGCGCGGGTCCATTCATATCGGTCAATACCGCGCCACCACGCCGCTGAAATCCACATCCTTGGCGACGTAGATGGCCAGTACCGTGCCCTGGTTGATCGTGACGGTCGCGGGACGGTTGACGGCGCGCTGTACGGCGGAATTGGCGATCTGCTGGATCGTCGCCGCGGTGTTGCTCTCATACGGGCTTTGCGTGACTACGCCATTGCTGATGGTGGTCTGGCGCGGGCCATGCTCGGCGGCTTCGTACTTGAATGCATCGCTGAGCAGCGAGATCAGCAGGGCTGCCCCGATGCGACTGCCCCAGTGGGCATTGTAATAGCCAGGATGGCCGGCACCGCCCAGCGTATCGATGCCCGGGCTGGCCATGTTCACGTCGATGCCCGTGGGCGTAACGATGCGATCCCAGATGACGGCGACGCGTGGGCCATTGGGCTCCATCTCGTACTTGCCCAGCACCTTCGAACCCTTCGGCAGGAGCAGTCGCTTGCCGGTGAACGAGTAGACCGGTTCGGTGACCACGCAAGATGTGAAGCCGGGAATATCGGTGATGATCCTCGTTTCAAGCACGCAACGGATGAACGTGCCGCGCAGCATCAGCGTATCGGGGTGGGTGAGCGGCGAGGCATTGGAAACCTCGGGCAGCGCCCTGGCGCCATAGTTGGCGTTCACCGGTACACCGCTGGATTGCGGACCCGGATAGGGCATGCCGGGAATCATTCCCAACGAACTGCCGAGACCGCCTGGGCCGCCACCGCCACCCGCCGGCTGACCACCGCCAGCTATTTGCGCGGCTTCCGTATCCATCATGCGACGTTCGACCAGCGACGGGCCTGTGCGCACCTGCGGCATGGCTGCAGGACGCTGGGGAAGCGTCGAAGGCAATGGCGGAGGCGGAGCCAACGCGATCGGCTCGGGCAGCTTCGGTGCTGGCTCGGGCACGGGGGCGACCCGGGGAGCCTCGGGGACGGTGACGGTCTCTTCCGCCTTGGCTTTCTTCGGCGGCGGCGCCGAACTGCCGCTGCTCACGAAGAACCATGCTGCGAAAAGCAGCAGGGCGACGATGCCGGCGAGGAACCCGAGCGCGCGGCGATTCATGCGGCGAACGTCGGCCTCCGCAAGCTGCGGGGCACCAGCGTCGAGGTCCGGCGGCGGTGCCTGGCGACGCTGTGCCGAATACGGATTCCCTGCGAGCGGATCCGCGTGTTCGCCATTGTTTTCCGGCGGCGGCACGCGGCCGTCGGGGGTCTCGTCGTCCGGATGATAAGGATTATTCGGGCTCACTTCTTCGTGTTCCTTCGCAGACCCACGACGTTGTTGTCGTGCCGGATGACCAGGTAGTTGTACGTGCCGTGGACAACGATGGTGTTGCCTTCGACCGTGGTGTTCACCACCGAATCCTCACCGTGTTCCTTCTCGCGCATGTACACGGTCGGGAAGTTCCCTGTGGGGAACTGCTTCAGATCGGGCATCTTGATGTACGTGAAGCGGGCATCGTCGTAGACGTTCGTCGGTACGAGCCATGGCGCCGTGTTGCGCTTCATGGCGTAGTCGTAATCGAAGTTGTAGTCGCGCCCCTTGACCAGCGACGTATCGAGCTCCGGTGTTTCGGCTACCTTCTTCGTTTCGGCCAGGAAGCTCGTGTCCGATGGGTAGGTAAAGGTGATCTTGTACTGGACGCCGGCACGCCGGGCCTGTTCGAGGGTCTTCCAGTCCGTGGCTACCACCTTCAGTTCGAAGATGTACGAATGCGTCGCGGTACGGATCATCATGTTCGTATCGACGTCGACGTTCTTCGGCTTGACATAGAACACGTTATCTCGGCGCGTCAGTTCCCATCCGCTGCTGAAGCCCGTGCTGTAGTCGAGGATCTTCTCGTTCGGACTCAGTTCGATCTGCGTCGTGATGCCGAGGCCAGTGCGAACCGTGTAGATCTTGTCGGGTTCGTACTGGTAGGGCGTGACTGCCTGCGCGCGGACGACGCCCGTCGTGCCGGTGGCCGCCAGGCAGACGGCCAGGGTCAGACGTAGCAAGGTTTGGTGTTTCATCAACGGCGCCCTCCGTTGGCGGCGGTCGGCTGGGCGATGGTGGCGGCCTGTGGTGCCGCAGGTTGCGTCGGCTGGCCGACAGCCGGTGCGTTGTCGACGGGGATCGGCGACTGCGGCATGGAAGCCACGGCCCCGGGTTGTTGTTGTGCCGGTGCGGCGGCTGGGGACTGCGCCGTTGTCGGCGCCGAGCTTTCCGGCGGCGGCGGCTCTGCGTAGTCGTTGTCCACCCGATAATCGGTGACCTGGAAGCCGAGCGGATTCTCGACCCGGTACTGGTCATCCATCTTCAGGTTCGGCTTGTATGCGAACGCCATCGTGGCGATCTTGCTGTCCAGGGGCACCGTCTGCCCGGAGACCTTGTTGTAGACACTGCGCTGGAAGCGGACTGTCGCGCCTTTCGGCGTCGTTCCGTCCTCGCCGCCGATCAGGACGATGCTCAAGATCTTGACGCGAATCGCCCTGTCGCGACCGTAAGTCTTGTAGGGGGCTTCTGGATTATCCAGCGCGTGCAGGTCGGTATATGCCTTTGCGACGTTCGGCGCGGCCATCGTCAGTACGGTGGCCCAATCGCGCAGGTTGATCATCGTCACGTCGAACGATTCGCGCGCGAGGATGAAGTGGGTGACGTTGCTGCGGTTGATGGCTTCGCTGGCGCTGATGCGCCGGTTGACCACGTCGTCGGTGATGCGCGTGACTGAGCTCATGCCCGTGTAGGCATCCGCGAGGACGATATAAGGCACTTTTTCCTTCAGCGGCAGCATGTAGAAATAGCCGGCGGCAAGGATCAGGGACATCGAGATCGCACAGAACGCCACCATCCAGGCTCGGCGTTCGCTGCGTTGCGCAAGGTCGGACACGGTGATTTCGAAATCGACCGATTTCGCTACGGCGGCGTCGATCTTCGGAGATTGCTTCTTGTTGAGCATCGAGGGAGCCTGGTCAGCGGGTCTGGGGCGCGGTAACGGCGGCCGCGCCCGTCGCTTGCGCGATGGGCGGCTGCTTGTCCGGTTGGGGGGAGGGTTCGCCGGCGGCTGGGGCCGACGGGACGATCCTGCTGGTTTCCTCGACTACGATTTCCGGGCCATCCACGACCACCGTCACGCCTTGCTGCGCGAAGATCGCGCTCAGCTGGCTCGTTGCGTCACGAACTTCTGAGGTATGGATGCCCGCAGCCGCCTTGGGCAAGGTGAAGTCGGAACGCAAGCGATACGACAGTTTGGTGCCCGTGTCGTTCGTCCAGCGCGTCAGCATGATCCTCAACGTGCCATCCATGGGCGCGGCGTAATAGGTATACGGGACGGCGAGAGGGATCTCGACCGGCTTGTCGTCGTAGCGGTTGACCGGCCGCCAGCGGCCGCCGAAATCCTTGGCCGGTGGCGTACTGCAGCCCGAGAGCAGGGCCGCCAGCGATACGAGAAGGCAGACGGAGAGCTTCGTAGACAGGTGTGTTTTCACGCGTGGCTCGTAAGTCATTGGAAGGCAATAAAACGGCGGTAGCGACGGACGCAAAGGAACCTCGCCGCGAGGCGAAGGCCTCAAGCGTTTAAAACGCTCCGTATGAGGTCTGAGATGGGAGTCTCGGGAAAGGGCGCGTCCCGATGGAGGTGCCGTGGCGGCATCGCCGCTGGCGGTCGTTCTGTTTTGCCGGAACCAGCGCTTCGAGCCGACGAGGCCTCGAGCGACATGCAAATCATCCATACAACATCCTGTACAAGCGCCTAGGCGCCCTTGCATTACGTACCAGCGAAGAATGGCCACGCGCGCTCGGGGGCGATGTCAAATCGCCCACCCATAGTTGCGACACTTGAAGCCTTTGGATTCCCCGACCTTAAGCGGACCCCTGCCCGCGATGTAAAGCTAACGCAACAACCGTTTTTTGACTAGAGCCTGAATTGCCTGTTTTTGCGACATTTGTCACACAACACAGGCATGTAATGTGCGTGAAACGCGCCGATACTTTGACGCGCATCGCGACGAGACTGCCAACTGGTCCGGGATTTTGCCGAATACGTGCATGTCTCGTGAAGGTTGCGATCGTAACCATAGTGTTTTCCATTTCGAAGCGAAGGCTCTCAGCCCAGGGTGTCAATCGCACTACATCCAGATGGCTTTCCAGCGCATCTGCTGTCGCTCACAAATGCTGATCCAACCGCAGGGCAGGTCGTCAGGTATGGGGTCCCTCGCACGTTGTGAGCGTTTGCCGCAGAGTCTGCGCGGACGCGCCCGCCGGCTGCTGACGGGCGGAACGGGTGCTTGAGCGCGGCGTGGCCTGAAAGTCGAACCATCCGGGGTGTCTCCACCGGCGCGTGCGATGTCATCACGACAACGCACGGCACCTGTAACGAGTCCATGTGAGCAACTGATTGTTGTCATGGTACCGGGCGCCCGCGACGCTGGCAATCCCATCCCTCATACTGCTTCTTTTATCCGAGGGACTCGCCGTGTCACCCGACCTCATTCCGACCGATGCCGAACTTGAGGCCTGGGCGCGCCAGGTGGCCGACGCCGCGCAGGCGAAGCGGACCATGGTGGCCACGGCCGAATCCTGCACCGGCGGCTGGATCGCGAAGACGCTCACCGATCTCGCGGGCAGTTCGGCCTGGTTCGAGGCGGGCGTCGTTTCCTATAGCTACAGCGCGAAAGAGGCGCTGCTCGGCGTCAATCCGCGGACGCTCGAGCGCACCGGTGCCGTCAGCGAGGAAACCGTGCTGGAAATGGTCTCCGGCGCGCTTTCCCGCTACGGCGCGGGCGTGGCCGTCGCAGTCACCGGCATCGCGGGCCCCTCGGGCGGCACGCCGGAGAAGCCCGTCGGCACGGTCTGGATCGGCTGGAAGCGCCGCGGGGGCTACGCCCACGCACAGCTCTATCACTTCGATGGAAATCGGGAGGCGGTCCGGCGACAGACGGTGGCCGCGGCGCTTGCTGGAATAGTCGATGAGCTAGGGACTGACCGCGCGCCGCCTATGGCAAACTTGGGGAATGCGGATCGCAGTCCCTGAGACCACGGTCGGGCAAGATACTCACCTACACACGAGACCGGAATTCACGATGGACGACAATAAGCGCAAGGCGCTGGCGAGCGCGCTCGGCCAGATCGAAAAGCAGTTCGGCAAGGGTGCCGTGATGCGTCTTGGCGACCGCGTCGACGACCAGATCGACACCGTGTCGACCGGTTCGCTCGGCCTGGACATCGCCCTCGGCATCGGCGGCTTGCCGCGTGGCCGTATCGTCGAGATCTACGGTCCGGAATCGTCGGGCAAGACCACCCTCACACTGCAGGCCATCGCCTCCTGCCAGCGCGAAGGCGGCACGGCGGCCTTCGTCGACGCCGAGCACGCGCTCGATCCGAGCTATGCCGAGAAACTCGGCGTGAACGTTGCCGACCTCCTGGTCAGCCAGCCGGATACCGGCGAGCAGGCCCTGGAAATCGCCGATATGCTGGTGCGATCGGGTGCCGTGGACATGGTCGTGGTCGACTCGGTCGCCGCGCTCACCCCGAAGGCCGAAATCGAAGGCGAGATGGGCGACTCCCACGTGGGTCTGCACGCGCGCCTGATGAGCCAGGCGCTGCGCAAGCTCACGGCCAACATCAAGAAGTCGAACTGCCTCGTCATCTTCATCAACCAGATCCGCATGAAGATCGGCGTGATGTTCGGCAGCCCGGAAACCACCACTGGCGGTAACGCGCTCAAGTTCTATGCGTCGGTCCGCCTCGACATCCGCCGCATCGGCGCGGTAAAGAAGGGCGAGGAAGTCATCGGTTCGGAAACCCGCGTGAAGGTGGTGAAGAACAAGGTGGCGCCGCCGTTCCGCCAGGCCGAGTTCGAGATCCTCTACGGCGAGGGCACCTCGCGCGAAGGCGAGATCATCGAACTGGGTGTGCGCGAGAACCTGATCGACAAGTCGGGCGCCTGGTACAGCTACAAGGGCGACCGCATCGGCCAGGGCAAGGAGAACGTCCGTCAGTTCCTCCGCGACAACCCGGCCATGGCGAATGAGATCGACGCCGAACTGCGTTCCCGCCTGCTGGTGAAGTCGGGCAAGGGCGATACCGCTTCCGCCAGCGACACCGAGCTGGATGCGCTCGAGGAAGTCTGATCCCGGTACCGGGAAGGGCGAAGGCAAGGCCGATCGTCCTTCCCGCACTGCCTATGACAAAGCGCTCGGGCTTCTGGCCCGGCGCGAACACTCCCGCCGTGAACTCGCGCAGAAGCTCGAGCGCGGCGGTTTCGCGCGTGATGAATCCAAGGCCGCGGTCGAGAGACTGGGCGACCAGGGTTACCAGGACGACACCCGTTTCGCCGAGGCGCTGGTCCGGAGCCGCGTAGGGCAGGGCTATGGACCCGCCCGGATCCGGGCCGAACTGCGCAGCCAGGGCTTAGGCGACGCCACCATTCGCCAGTTGATCGAAGCGGCGGAGGTCGATTGGGAGGCTCTCGGCGCCCAGCAACTGCGCCGGCGCTACGGCGCGCCGGTCTCGGATCCCGCGGAACGGGCACGCAGGGCGCAATTCCTCTTGCGTCGTGGCTTCGCCGCCGCCACAGTACGTGTTCTTACCCACGCCGATGCGGAAGACGCCGACGACGACTGAAGGCAGTGAGCCTTGATTCTGGACGGAGCGTCCCCGCGAGACCTCGCAGCTCCGAAGCCACGATCGCTCATGAAAACCGCCGACATCCGTTCGACCTTCCTCGAATTCTTCCGCTCCAAGGAGCACACCATCGTGCCCTCGGCATCATTGGTGCCGTCGAACGACCCCACCCTGCTGTTCACCAATTCAGGCATGGTGCCGTTCAAGAACGTGTTCCTCGGCAGCGAGAAGCCGGGTTATGTCCGCGCGGCCGATGTGCAGCGCTGCCTGCGTGCCGGCGGCAAGCACAACGACCTCGACGCGGTCGGCTACACCGCCCGTCACCACACCTTTTTCGAGATGCTGGGCAACTGGTCGTTCGGCGACTATTTTAAGCGCGACGCCATCCGGTATGCCTGGGAGCTCCTGACCGGCGTCTACAAGCTGCCGGCGGAGCGGTTGTGGGTCACCGTCTACCACACCGACGATGAGGCCTACGACATCTGGCACAAGGAAGTCGGTGTCCCGGCGGACCGCATCGTCCGCATCGGCGACAACAAGGGCGCCCCGTTCGCGTCGGACAATTTCTGGCAGATGGCCGATACCGGCCCCTGCGGTCCGTGCACCGAGATCTTCTATGACCACGGTCCGGACGTGGCCGGTGGCCCGCCTGGCTCACCGGATGAAGACGGCGACCGCTACATCGAGATCTGGAATCTCGTGTTCATGCAGTTCGACCGCGCGCCCGACGGCACGCTCTCGCCGCTGCCCGCGCCTTGCGTCGATACCGGCATGGGCCTCGAGCGTCTGGCGGCCGTGCTCCAGCATGTGCATTCGAACTACGAGATCGATCTGTTCGCCCACCTGATCGCGGAAGCGTCGCGTCTCACGGGTACGGCGGACCTGGCGAACAAGTCGCTGCGCGTGATCGCCGACCATGTGCGCGCCTGTTCGTTCCTGATCGTCGACGGCGTCCTGCCGTCCAACGAGGGGCGCGGCTACGTGCTTCGCCGCATCATCCGCCGCGCGCTTCGCCACGGCTGGATGCTGGGCGTGCGTGGCGATTTCTTCTGGAAGATGGTGGCGCCGCTGGTCGCCGAGATGGGCGTGGCGTACCCGGAACTGGCCGCGAAACAGTCCTTCGTAGAGCAGGCCCTGAAGACGGAAGAAGAGCGCTTCGGCGAAACCCTCGAGCACGGCATGCGCCTGTTCGACGACATCGCCGCGAAGTCCGGCCAGATCATTCCGGGCGCGGACGCCTTCCGTCTCTACGACACCTACGGCTTCCCGGTCGACCTCACCGCCGACATCGCGCGCGAGCGCGGCATGAGCGTGGATATGGAGGGCTTCGAGCGTGCCATGGGCGAGCAGCGTGCGCGCGCCCGCGCGGCCAGTAATTTCGCGACCAAGGCGCAGCTGCCCGCCGAAGTCGCCAGTGCGGTGGCGCCCACCGTGTTCACCGGCTACGACGATCTGGACCTGGCCGACGCGAAGGTGGTCGCCATCGTTCGCGGGGGCAAGGCGGTGGACCGTCTCGCCGATGGCGAAGACGCCTTCGTGCTGCTGGACCGCACGCCGTTCTACGCCGAGTCCGGCGGTCAGGTGGGCGATACCGGCACGCTGGGCAATCCTTCGGGCTCGTTCGCCGTCGCCGACACGCAGAAGGTGGGTGGCGCCTTCTTCGCCCACTTCGGCACCTGGCAAGGGTCCGCTCCGCTGGAGAAGGGCGCGATCGTCGGGGCCTCCGTCGACGCCGCGCAGCGCCAAGCGACGGTCCTGAACCACTCCGCCACGCATCTGCTGCACGCCGCACTGCGTACCGTGCTGGGCGATCACGTGGCACAGAAGGGCTCCCTGGTCGCCCCGGAGCGCCTGCGTTTCGACTTCTCGCATTTCAAGCCGGTCACGCCGGAAGAACTGGCCCAGATCGAGCGCATGGTGAACGACGAGATCCGCCGCAATGCGCAGGCGGAAGTCCGCCACATGGGCTACGACGAGGCGATCGACTTCGGTGCCATCGCGTTGTTCGGCGAGAAGTACGGTGCCGAGGTGCGCGTGCTGAAGATGGGCGGCTTCTCTACCGAATTGTGCGGCGGCACGCACGTGAACCGCACGGGCGATATCGGGTTGTTCAAGATCGTTTCCGAGTCCGGCGTCGCCGCAGGCGTCCGCCGCATCGAGGCGGTGACCGGCGCAGGCGCCATGGCCCGCGTGGCCGATGAGGAACGCATCCTGGGTGAGGTTTCGGGCTTGCTGGCGGCTACCGGCGACGACGTGGTCGAGAAGCTGCGCCAGTTGTTCGACCGGCAGAAGAAACTGGAACGTGAGATCGAATCGTACAAGGCCAAGGCGGCCAGCTCGGCGTCGGCCGACCTGGCGAGCTCGGCCGTCGACGTCGGCGGCATCAAGGTGGTGGCCGCCCGGCTGGAAGGCATGGACGCCAAGTCGCTGCGTGACGCCATGGACGTGCTGAAGCAGCAGCTCGGCGATTGCGCGATCGTCCTGGCGGGTGCGGTGGATGGCCGCGTCTCGCTGGTGGCGGGCGTCGGCGGCGCCGCGCTGGGCAAGGTGAAGGCGGGCGACCTGGTCGCCGAAGTCGCCTCGCACATCGAAGGAAAGGGCGGTGGCCGTCCGGACATGGCCCAGGGCGGCGGCCTCGACAGCCCGACCCTGCCCGGCGTCCTTGCCGGTATCCCGGCCTGGGTGGAGGCACGCCTGCGCTGAACGAAGCATGGCCGAGTGGTCGCCAGGGTGCCGCAAGGGCGCTCTGGTGCACGTATTCGGGGATTCGTGCGTTGCGTCCGCCTGTTTGGCTCGGCTAGTATCATCCGAATGTCGAAAGCATCCTTCGGCATCGATCCTACGGATCGCGATGGCAGGACAGCTGGTCAGCGACACACACACAACTAGAGCCGGGGAAGGCAATCGGCCTTCGATGGTCGAAACGTCGATCCATTGACGGCAAGCACTCGGGGTGAGGTTGTCGTTGGTGGGGAAGCCAATACCTGATTTTATGGAGTATCAATCATGCTGATTCTGACCCGCCGGGTCGGTGAAACCCTGATGATCGGCGACGAGGTGACCGTCACCGTTCTGGGTGTGAAGGGTAACCAGGTGCGCATCGGCATCAATGCGCCGAAGAATGTCGCGGTCCACCGCGAAGAAATTTACCAGCGCATCAAGAACGAGAACGATCCCGCCGGCCATACCGGGGACGACCAGTAAACGCTTTACGGCCGAAGCAAGGGCAAGTATCCTTGCTGGCTCGTTACACGGAGAGTTGCCCGAGAGGCCGAAGGGGCTCCCCTGCTAAGGGAGTATAGGGTCAAAAGCCTTATCGAGGGTTCGAATCCCTCACTCTCCGCCAGATACGCAAAGCGCCCCGAAAGGGGCGTTTTGCGTTTGCGGGATGCGCTCGATCAGGAAGTCATTGCTGGGAACGAGGTGATGCGCAGCTTGGCACCCGCATAAGGCACCAGGCGCAGCGTGGTGGCCGGTTCGTCCTCCACGGCCGGCTTCACCGGCACGGGGTCCGCCGCGCCTTCTTCCGCCTTCCAGGCCACGAGCCGGCCCGGTACGGAGAGCGTCACGGCCGGTGTCGCACCGGCGAAAGGCCGCTTGCCGATGGGGTGCTGCTCCACCGTGCCCGCCGCGCCCACGGCATAGTTCCACTGCGAGGTCGGGTAGACCTGCCAGTCGTTGGTGAGGCCGCGCTTGCGCCATTTGATCCATGACTCGCCGATCGGCAACGAGAACACCAAGGGTCCGCGGCTGAAACTGACGGAGTCGTTGTAGCCCTTTTCGGTAACGACCTCGGCCGGGAACGACAAGGCGATCTTGTCTCCCGGATTCCACCGGCGTTCCACGGTGAGGAAGCCTTTGCCCGCCGTCGCCTCCACCGTCTCGCCGTTGATTCGCACCGACGGGGAACGGCACCAGCCCGGCAGGCGCAGGCGCAGCGGGAACGCCACCGGCGACGCCGGCCGCAGCGTCATGAGGATATCGTCGCGGAAGGGGTAGTCGGTCTCCTGCTCGATCTCGATGGCAACGCCGCGGGCCACGGTGCTGACGCGGCACGGTGCGTACACGGTGGCGGCAAGGCCGCCATCGGCGCAAGCCATCCACACGCTCGCCGTGAGCTTCGGCCAGCCCTGGTGGAAATTCGCCGTGCAGCAGCCGAAATGTGGATCGAGGCCGAACAGGTTCGCCTCGGGTCCGTTGGTGGTCCACGGCCGCCGGTGCAGGCTGCATTCCACCTGGTTGGGCTGCTGGTCGTACTGGTGGGCCCACATGTCGTCGGTGAAGGCGGCAGGCAGGGCGTTATACGCGATGCGCTCGATCCGGTCGCCGAGTACGGCATCGCCAGTAATGGCCAGCGCCATTTCCAGCGAATACATGGCCTCGACGACGGCGCAAAGTTCGACACCTTGCGACGGACTGCGCCCTGCCAGGTGCTCGTCGGCGGAGAACATGCCGTTGGGCAGGCCATGGTACGTGTCGAGTTGTGCGAGTTGATGATGGATGGCCGCGCGGTCGTTCGCATCGCGCGACACCAGCGACCACACCGGCGACGCCTTCAGCGACTGGGCGACGTTGACGCCATGTACCTGCAAACCATCGTCTTCCATGAAAGCGTTCTTGCCGCCCTTGGCTTCGACCAGCTTTGCGTCGGTTTTCTCATGGAACGGAAATTCGGCGAACATGCCTTGCCAGTCGTAGCCCTGCTTCTTGAGCAGTGCGGCCAGTTCCAGGAGTTTCGGATCCTGCGTGCGCGCATGAAGCCAGAGGATCGAGGCCACTTCGTCCTGCCAGCGCATGCGCCCCCAGTCGCGCAGCGGCCGTTCCGGCAGCGCGCCCAGCTGGTAATGGAAGTAGCGCGTCATGAAGGGCACGACGCGAGCGTCGCCGGTCAGTTCCTGGTACTGCGTCAGTACCTTCAGCATGACCATGCGCGGCCACCAGTCGTCGTTGGACTTCGGGCCGAACATGCCGCTGGGCCAGGGATTGTCGAGGGTCCAATCGATGAAGCGTTGGGCCTTGGCCTTCAGCGCCGGCGAATCGAGTTGCCATGCGAGCGGCAGCAGGCCGTCGACGAAGTAGGGTCCGCGCTCCCACGATTCGCCGGTGCCGCCGAGCCAGCCGCTCTGCGGACCGAGGTCCGGCCAGGTCTCGTCGACCCGTCCGCCGAGACCCTCGGCCTGGATCTCCAGCTGGCGCCGAAGCCAGCCCGTCGGGCGGATCGAGCCTGCAGGGAGCAACTGGAAGGGTTGCGGCGCGAGAGGCGCCTGCGGGAATACGGCCGCCGGGGCAGGTCTTGCCGCTGCGTCGACCTTGCCCACGGGGAGCCACGATGCCAGTGCTCCGAGAGTGGACGCCTGGAGAAAACCCCGGCGGCCAGGATGGATGGGATCGTGCATTCGGAACGTCCTCTCGCCGTCGGCCCTCTCGTGAATATGTACTACTTGTTTATCTGAAGGAAGTAGGTTGGGGAAAATCGCCGAGGCTCCGCCGACAAGTCCGGTTGCGTGAAGAACCGACAGAATCGCCCCTGCAGCCCGGCGACGGACATGACAAACTTGCAAGGGTAAATCCGTCGCGCACCCCGCGCGTAAATCAATGTCCCTGTATGAGCGGGACCATGCCGGAGTTCGTATGGACCTGCAAAAGCGCAATCGTGTCCGGGTCGTCGGTAACGGGCCGGCCACGCTGGTCCTGGTTCACGGCTTTGGTTGTGACCAGAACATGTGGCGCTTCATCGCACCGGTGTTCGCGGACCGCTACAGGGTGCTCCTGTTGGACCTGGTCGGAAGCGGGCAGTCGGATGTGTCTGCCTATGATCCCGGCCGCTACACGAGCCTTACCGCCTACGCGGAGGATCTCGTCGAGGTCATCCGTGCATACGCCGAGGGGCCCGTGGTGTTCGTCGGCCATTCGGTCAGCGCCATGATCGGCGTGCTGGTCGAGAAACTGGAGCCGTCCCTGCTGCACGCCCACGTCATGGTCGGGCCCTCAGCCTGTTATCTGAACGACGGCGATTACGCCGGCGGTTTCTCGCGCGCGGACATCGACGAGTTGCTCGAGACCCTCGAAGCCAATTACCTGGGATGGTCGAGCTCGATGGCACCGGCCATCATGGGCGTGCCGGAGCGCCCGGAACTGGCGGAAGAATTGACCAACAGCTTTTGCCGGACGGATCCCGACATCGCCGCCCAGTTCGCCCGCGTCACCTTCCTCTCCGACCTTCGCGCCGAAGCCGCGGAGGTGCGCCGCCCGGCCCTCATCCTGCAGTGCACCGAGGACATCATCGCTCCCCTCACGGCCGGCGAGTTCCTCGCGGACGTCATTCCGGGGTCGCGCTATGTGCTGATCGACAACGTCGGTCATTGTCCGCACCTGAGTGCACCCGATGCCAGCGTGCGGGCGATGGACGCGTTCCTGCGCGACGTCCTGCCTTCGTGAACGATCCGGGGCCGGAGGGACACCGCGACTGGCAGGACGCCCCCTGCGGCCTGGCCGTACTGGACGACAGGGGTGTGATCGTCCGTGTTAACGCGACCTTCTGTTCCTGGTTTGGCCATACGGCGGACGCGCTGGTCGGCAGACGCGCCTTCAGCGACCTGCTCAGCGTCGGTGGACGGATCTTCTACCAGACCCACGTGCTGCCGCTGTTGCGGATCCAGGGTTCCGTTGCCGAACTGAAACTCGATATCCGCTCCAGCGAGGGTGGGTTACTGCCGGTCCTGGCCAACCTGCATCTGGAACAGGGTGGTGGCGTGGCGGTAGCGGTGTTCATTGCCAAGGACCGTGCCACCTACGAGCGGGAGCTTCTCGATACACGGCGCCGCGCCGAGGAAGCACTGGCGAGGCAAATGGAAGCCCAGCGTGCGCTGAGCCTCGCCGAAACCAGCCTGCAACTCGCCTTGGAAACCGCCCGGGTGGGCATCCTGCGCATTGACCGGGACGGTGCGAGGCAGTTCTCGCGCAGCACGGCGTTGCTGCTCGGCCACGCCGAGCCAGGCCCGGTCGACGAGGCGCAGTTCCTCGCCGCCTTGCATCCCGAGGATCGCGAGCGAGAGCGCGCACTGGCCGTGCTGCGGCCGGCGCCGGGCGACGGACCGGTGCGGCAGGTCTATCGCCTGCACGGCGTGGACGGTAGCGAGCGCGTCGTTGAAGCCTGCGGACAGGGCATCTTCTCCTCTTCCGGCGTGTTCCGGGAGATGGTGGTCATCGTCTATGACGTGACGGACCTCACGCGACGGCGTGCGGAAGCGGAGGACCGGGCGGTCCTGGCGGAACAGATGATCGGTATCGTCAGCCACGACCTGCGCAATCCGCTGATGGCCGTAGCGGTGGGGCTGGATATCTTCACGAACTTGCCCTTGACGCCGCGGCAGACGAAGGTGCGCGAGCACATGGTGGGCGCGGTCGAGCGGTCGTTCCGGCTGATCGGCGACCTGCTCGATTTCACCTCGGTGCGCCTTGGTGCGGGACTCCAGGTCGACCGCCGGCCGGTAGACGTGCACGCAGTGCTCGAGCAAGCCATCGCGGAACTCCGGCTGAGTTTTCCGGACGCTCCTCTACGCAGTACGGTCCATGGCCAGGCAACGTTCGTCCTGGATCCGGACCGCCTGGTGCAGGCGCTCGGCAACCTGGTCGGCAACGCGGTTCGTTATGGCTCCGCCGGATCGGCCATCACGATCGACCTGCGTATCGCCGGCGACTTGCGGCTCAACGTGCATAACGAGGGCACGCCCATTCCCGCGGAACGGCAGCCGGGGCTATTCGACGCGATGGTTCGGGGAGGCACGCACCGGCACGTGCAGGGCGTGGGACTGGGCCTCTTCATCGTTCGTGCCATCGCCCGTGCCCATGGTGGCGACGTGACGGTGGTCTCAGATACGGGAATCGGTACGACCTTCACCGTTCGCTTCGCGTCGGCAGATTAAGGCACTCCATCGACAGAACCGGTGAAGGGGCCTTGTAAAGGATCTGGAACATCGGCGATAAGAGGAGCCATGAGACCGATCCACTTCATCTCGGGCCTGCCCAGGTCCGGCTCCACGCTGCTGGCGGCGTTGCTTCGGCAGAATCCCCGGTTCCACGCGCACATGAGCAGTCCGCTTGCCGGCATGGTGAATGCGATGCTTGGGGAGCTGAGCGCCCGTAACGAATATTTCCCGCTCATCGACGACGAACAGCGGCGACGCGTGCTGCGTGGCCTCTTCGCGGGCTACTACGGCCCTGAGTTCGAAGCCGAGGTCATCTTCGACACCAGCCGCATATGGTGCGCGAAGCTGCCGGTGCTGAGCGAGCTCTTTCCTGACGTGAAGATCGTCGCCTGCGTCCGGCAGCTTTCATGGATCGTGGACAGCGTGGAAAGGGCTGCGCAGAAGAACGCATTGCGGCCCTCCTTCATGTTCAACTTCCACACCGGGGGGACGGTCTACAACCGCGTCGAGGCCATCACGAACGGCGAAGGCATCCTGGGCTATTCGTACAATGCCCTGAAGGAAGCGTTCTTCGGCGATCACGCGCGGCACCTGATGCTGCTGCAGTACGAATCGCTCGTGCGCGACCCGGCCAGGGCGATGGCGGCGGTCTATAAGTTCCTTGGCGAGCCGGCGTTCGAGCACGATTTCGACAATGTCCATTTCGATGCCGAGCGCTTCGATACCTATGTGGGTATGCCTGGTCTTCACGCAGTCGGTAGCAGAGTGGCCGCCACGCCGCGCGGTACGGTCTTGCCCCCGGATATCTTCGGACGTTTCGAAAACGAAGGGTTCTGGCTGGACGCGCGAGCGAATATTCACGGCGTAAGCGTGTTCTAAGCTGTGATTCAGTAGTGGCCAACGCGGATGCGGCTCGTGCTAGGATTTTTTCGCGAGCATGGCACCGAGGACGGCCGGTCACCGCAGCTTCGGACTTCGCGCACGCACTGGCTAGCGGGTTTCTCTGGCAGGGGAACGGTCGATGCAGTCGATGCTTCAGGGGACGGCCGGTACATCCGGTCAGGGCAGTAAGGCTCGTCGACGACGTCGCGGGCAGATCCACCGTCGCACACCATACTTTTCCTCGCACGGCCTGAAAAGGCCGGGCTGAGCCACGGCCGGCCGGCGGCGCATCCGCGCCAGTGCCGGATAGGTTCCGTGCCGTCGTTTCACCGGGGAAAGTGGATCAAGGCAGTACGCATGTCTCGACCTTAGGGGAAGGAGTACGGCATGAACCGCATTTTCCGCGTCGTCTGGTCCAGGGCGTTGCATACCTGGGTGGTGGCTTCCGAACTGGCCGCACGTCGCGGCAAGGGTGCTGGGGGATCCGACGGGGATGGCGTGCGCCGACCGCGGTCACTCGAGTCCCTCACATCCTCACGCCGCTCCGTCTCCCCCTGGCCGCTGCGGCTGGGCATCCTCACTGCGCTCCTGGTCCTGGCCGCGCCGACGCAGGCCGTTGACCGCTACTGGGACGTCAACGGCACCGCCGTCGGCTCTGGCGGCACGGGCACTTGGAACACCGCGAGCCCGTTCTGGAGTCCGAACAACGACGGCGTTAGCGGACCGTACAGCGCGTGGAGCAATGCGGCCCTTTATGACGCCTACTTCGGCGGCACTGCCGGCACCGTCACCCTGGGTGGTGCCATCACTGCTCATAACCTCACCTTCCAGACCGATGGCTATTCGCTCACCGGAGGCAGTTTGACGCTCGGAGGCACCAGCCCCACGGTTTCGGTGACGGCGGGTACCACGACCATCGCCTCCCCGATCGCCAGCACCAGCGGATTGATCAAGGCCGGCGCAGGTGCGCTGACACTGAGCGGCGGCAACACCTTCGGCGGCGGCATCGACATCAATGGCGGGACGCTGACGCTCAATGCGGCGAACAGCTTCACCGGCAACATCAACGCCACCGGGGGCAACCTCGCCGTGGGTGCCATCGGCGACGCGGCGCTGGGCGGCCTCGGCAACGTGGTCAACCTGGAGAACGGACGCACCTTCTCCTCGGGCGGTACGATTTCCTCCGGACGCACGGTCAACCTGGTAAGTGGCATCGGCAATATCAGGGGCAGCGGACTGGGCGGTGCCTTCTACACAGGCGCCGGCGGTTTGAACGCTGGCGACGGCATAGCGCTAACCAACAACGCGAACAACTACCAGGGGCAAACCCAGTTCACTACCTTGCCCGGTTGGGATGGCAGTTCGAATTCCTTCAGTACGATCGCCGACCTGGGCATGCCGAGTTCGCTGGGCGCACCCACGACCGTGGCCAATGGAACCATCCTCCTCGGCCCGGGCGGTGGCCAGGCACTGGGGATATCCGGGCTTCATTACACTGGCACAGGTAACAGTTCCAACCGCAACTGGCAGTTCAGGCCGGGCAACTATAGCGGTGCGGCCTATCTATACAACAGCGGCAGCGGCGCGCTCACCCTGACCGGCGATGTTGCCGCCGTGGGCGGCTCGCGCCCCTTCGGCTTCAGCGCCGAGACCGCCGATCTGAATGTACTCGGCGTGATCAGCAGCAACTCCGGCCGCTCGGCAACGTTCAGTGCCAACAGCGGCCGAACGGTCCGGCTGGGCACCGCGAACACGTTTTCCGGCGCGGCGAACATCGGCGGCGCCGGCACGGTAGAGGCGGCGCTGATCGCCAATGCGGGCGTCGCGGGTTCGCTGGGAACGGGATCGCTCGTCGTCAATGGCGGCAACCTCTCTTACGTAGGCGCAGGCGAGTCGACCAACAAATCGTGGTCCATCAGCAATGGCTCGGTTAACAGCAACGGTACCGGCGCGCTGGCGCTGGCCGGCACCGTTGCCATCACCGGCACGGCCACGCTCGGCGGGGGCTTCAGCGGTGCCGAGAATCTCGTTTCCGGCGTGGTGTCCGGTGCGGGCAACCTGCGCAGCGCGGGCAGTGCCACCTGGACGCTCACGGGAGCCAATACCTATACCGGCACGACCATCGTCGATGGCGGCGTACTGCGCGCCGGTACGGCGAACGCCTTCGGCGGGTCCACCGCCGCGCAAGTCAACAGCGGCACGCTGGACCTCAACGATTTCGACCGGACATTCAGCACCCTGTCCGGTATGGGCGGCACGGTCGACCTGGGCACCGCCAACCTCACCCTGCAAGCCGCGGCGGGCACCACGGCCACCTATGCCGGCAGCATCACCGGCAGCGGCGGCCTGACCAAGCTCGGCGCGAGCACGCAGACCCTGACCGGCGCGAGCACCTATACCGGCGCCACGACCCTCGGCGGCGGCACCCTCAATCTGGATTTCCGTCCCGCGGGAGGTCCGGCCAGCAACATCATCGGCAGCAGCTCCACGCTCAACATGGGCGGCGGGACACTCAATGTGTTCGGGGCGGCAGGCGAGAACAACACGCAGACGTTCAATGGCGTCAACGTCACCACCAGCAACAACACCATTGGCGCAACGTCCGGTACCGGTGGCAGCCTGACCGTCAACCTCGGCGCAATCAACCGTACCGGCGGCCTGATGAACTTCAACTTGCCGGTCAGCGGCAACATCACCACCACCAACACCACGCTCGGCGGTTGGGCCACGGTCAACGGCACCGATTACGCCAAGGTGGTCGGTGGCAACATCACGGCGTTCACCGTCGCCGACTACACCAACAAGGACAACGCGGCCAACTGGCTCGACAACGAATACATCACCGATTCGACCGGCTTCTTCAACACCGTGACCGGCAGCAAGCAGCTGGCCGGTCTGCGTTATACCGTGCCGAAGTCGACCACGGTCACGGTCAGCCCGGGACAGACGCTCGGCGTCGACGGCACGATCATCGTGGCGCCATCGGTGCTCAACACGAACCAGCTGATCACCGGCGGCATGATGACCGGCGCCAATGGCGGCGACCTGGCCGTGCAGCAGAACAGCACGGGCAACTTCACCATCGCCTCGCAGATCGTCGATAACGGTGCAGGGACCGGCTTCGTGAAGGCTGGCACCGGCCTCGTTACCCTGGCAAACACTGGCAATAGCTATACGGGCGCCACCCAGGTGGCGCAGGGCACCCTTTCGGTGAGCAACATCGGCAACGGCGGTGTGGCCAGCGGCATCGGCGCGTCCACGGCCGACCCGGCCAATCTGTCGCTCCAAGGGGCCACGCTAAGCTATACCGGTGCCACCACGAGCAGCGACCGCGGTTTTACCTTCGCGAAGTCGGGCGCCATTCTGGGCAGCGGTGTGGACGTCACCAACGCCACCACCAATCTCACCTTCACCGGTCTCGTTACCAGCCCCGACGGCGCCACGTTTACCAAGAGCGGCGCCGGCACCCTGACCCTGGCCAACGACGCCAACAATTACACCGGCATCACGACCGTGACCGGAGGCCTGTTGTCGGTGGACAGGCTGGCCAACGGCGGGCAGGTGAGCGGCATTGGTGCGTCGTCGGCAGCGTCGGCGAACCTGGTGCTCAACGGCGGCGGCCTGCAGTACACCGGCGCGACTACCGGCACCAACCGCGGCTTCACCCTGGGAGCGAGCAACGGCACCGTCGACGTGAGCGACGCGACGACGACATTGACCGTCAGCGGTACCGTCGTGCAGGCGGCGGGAGGGAACCGCACGCTCATCAAGAACGGCGCTGGCACTCTCGTATTATCTGGCACCAATACGTACACCGGCGGAAACACGATCAATGCCGGCATCCTGCGTGCAGGGTCCACCCAGGCCTTTGGCGGTGCCGGTATCGTGACGCTGGCCAATGTCGCCGGCGCCACGCTGGACCTCAACAATTTCAACAACACCACTGGTCTGCTGAGTGGCGGTGGCACGACCGGTGGCAATGTCACGCTCGGCTCGGCCACCTTGACTCTCGCCGGTGGCGGCAACACCACCTACTCGGGAACGATCAGCGGTACCGGTGGAATCACGCGCACCAACGGAGGCAACCAGACCTTCGTTGGCTGCAACAACACCTACACCGGGCCGACCACCCTGGCGGGTGCCACCATCATTACCGATTGCCTGGCCAACGGCGGGCAGGCCAGCGGTGTCGGAGCCTCCGGCAGCGCGTCGAGCAATCTGGTGTTCAGCAACGGCAACCTGAACTACACCGGCGCGACGGTCAGCACCGATCGGGGATTCACTCTCACAGGCTTCGGCGTCATCGACGTCATCAACGGCAGCACGCTCGGTTTCAGCGGGCCGGTCGTCGGCGGGGGCGAGTTATACAAAGACAACGCCGGCACGCTCGTGCTGTCCGGTAACAACACCTACACCAACAACACCCACGTCAGAGGCGGCATCTTGCGTGCCGGCTCGGCGACGGCTTTCGGCAGCACCAACTCTTTCTGGATGGACAATACCGCCGGTGCGCTGCTGGATCTGAACAATTTCAACGCCAATGCCGGCGCCCTGATCGGCGGGGGCAACCTCGGCGGCAACATCGCATTGGGCAGCGGTTCGCTGACGATCCGGGATGGCCTCGGGCAGACGTACGCTGGCGCGATCAGCGGTACCGGCAGCCTGATCAAGAACGGCGGGGGGACCCAGACCCTGTCCGGCTGCAATAGCAGCTACACCGGTGCGACGACGATCAACGCCGGCGTGCTGGTCGTCAACTGCCTCGACAACGGCAACGTCAACAGCTCGATCGGCGCCTCGAGTTCGGCGCCGGCCAATCTGACCATCAACGGCACGCTGCGCTACATCGGCGCGGGCAGCAGCACGGACCGTCAGTTCACCCTGGGCACCAGCGGCGGCACGCTCGATGCCTCGGGCACCGGCATCGTCGAATTCACCAACACCGCCCCGGTGACCCTGGCCGGTGCGAATACCGCGCGTACGCTGACCCTGACCGGCAGCAACACCGGCTATAACCTGCTCGCCGCGCAGCTCGACAACAACAGCGCCGGCGTCACGTCACTGACCAAGACCGGCACCGGCACCTGGCGCCTGACCAACGCCAACAGCACCTACACCGGCATCACGCGCATCAATGGCGGTGTGTTGAGCGTCGACCAGATGGCCAACGGCGGCCAGGCCAGCAGCATCGGCGCGTCCAGCAACGCGGCAACGAACCTGGTGATCGGCAACGGCTCGACGCTGCGTTACACCGGTGCGGGCGACAGCACCAACCGCCAGTTCACCCTGGATACGGGCGTTACCTTCATCGAATCCTCCGGCACCGGGCCGCTGCAGTTCACCAACACCGGCGCGGTGGCGCTGCTGGGGACCAACACGGCCCGCACCATCGCCCTGGGCGGCACCAATACCGGCGCCAACACGATGGGCGGCACCATCGGCGACAACGGCACCGGCCGGACCACGCTGGCCAAGAACGACAGCGGCACCTGGGTGCTGACCGGCAACAACACGTATTCGGGCAACACCGTCATCAACAACGGCAACCTGATGATCGGCAATGGCGGCACCACCGGCAATGCCGGCGTCGGCAACGTGATCGTCGATTCGCCTACGTCCACCCTGTCGCTCAATCGCAGCGACACCTTCACCTTCAGCGGCACGTTGAGCGGCCCGGGCACCCTTGCCCAGGTGGGCACGGGCACCAGTGTGCTCACCTCGGCGAACAACCAGATCGGCGCGACGACCATTGGCAGCGGGACGTTGCAGGTGAACGGCGCACTGACGACACCGACCGTCGCCATGACCGGCACGTCCGGCCTCACGGTGAACGGCACGGTGCAGGCGACCGGCGCCGCGCCGGTAGCGCTGACCGGCGATGCCGGCGCGCAGACGGTCACCGTCGGCACGGGCGGCACGCTGTTGGCAAACGGCGACCTGGGTGCGGGCAACGACACCGTCGACCTGCGCGGCACGCTCAATACCGGCACCGGGACGCTGGGTCTGGGCGACGGCGACGACCAGCTGGCGCTGCACGATGGCGCGCAGATGCTGGGCGGCGGCGTGAACGCTTCCGGCGGCAACGGCACCGATACGCTGGTGGTCGACACGGCGCTGGGTTACACACTGGATGGCGCGGCCATCGACACCTTCGACATCCTGACCAAGCAGAACACCGGCACGCTGACCCTCACGGGCACGCAGTCGTTCGGTGCCGGCACGCATATCGACGGCGGTTCGCTCGACGTGGACGGTTCGCTCGCCACACCCAGCGTCTCGATGGCCGACAACACGGCGCTCACCGTCGACGGCACGCTCAATGCCGGCGGATCGACCCCAGCGGTCATCACCGGTAGCGCCGGTAGCAACACCATCAGCGTGGGGAGCGGCGGCATGCTGGCCGCCAACGGCGACCTCGGTGACGGCGCGGACAGCGTTACCGTCGCGGGGGAGCTGGACACGGGCGCCGGCGCACTGGCCCTGGGCGCCGGCGACGACACACTGACCCTGCGAAGCGGCGCGCTGCTGACCGGCGCGGGCGTCGATGCCGGCGCCGGCACGAACGACCGGCTGGTGCTCGACAGCGCGACGAACATGGTCCTCGATGGCGGCATGACCGGCGGCTTCGAGTTCCTGCAGAAGGACAACGTCGGTTCGGCGACGGTGACCGGTACGCAGAGCTTCAGCGGCGGCACCGCCATCAACGGCGGCGTGCTGTCGCTGGCGGGTGACTTCACCACGCCGAGCGTCACCATGGGCGACGGCACCGCGCTCAACGTCAGCGGCTCGCTCCAGGCCGGCGGCGGTACCGCGGCGCTGATCACCGGCAGCACGGGCAGCAACAGCGTGAGCGTGGCCACGGGCAGCAGCTTGCTCGCCAACGGCGATCTCGGCGCCGGCAACGACGTCCTGGACGTCGCCGGCACGCTCAACACCGGCGGTCAGACCCTCGCCCTGGGCGACGGCGACGACACGCTGACCATCCATGAAGGCACGGCGATCGTGGGGACGGTCTCGGCCGGCGCCGGCAACGACACCTTCGACACGCACATCGACACCGTGGCGGACCTGGGTGCCGTGCAGGGTTTCGAGACGCTGGGCAAGACCGGTTCAGGCGTCCTCAACATCAACGGCCCGCTCAGCTCCGACTTCCAGAGCGTGAGCGTGGTGCAAGGCACGCTCAACGTCACCGCGGCCGGCAGCGTGGTGGGGGCACCGGGCATACCCTTGACCACGACCGTCGCCGCCGGCGCCACCTTGAACGTGGATGGCAGCTACGGCTGCAGCGCCGGAAACGACACGATGACGGTGGCCGGCACGGTCTCGGGAAGCGGCAGCATCGATCTGTGCGGTGGCGACGATACGCTGACGCTGCAGGATGGCGCCGTGCTCAGCAACACCATCAGCGGTGGCACCGGTACGGGCGACACCCTGGTGCTCGACAGTGCGAATGCCCTCACGCTCGATGCCAGCCGCACCAGCAACTTCGAACGGCTGCAGAAGGACAACACCGGCACCGCCACCTTGACGGGCAACCAGACCTTCGTCGGTGGCACGACGGTCAACGGCGGCACGCTGGGCGTGGATGGTGCCCTGACCACGCCGACCGTGGCGATGGGCGACGGCACGACGCTGGCCGTAAACGGCGCGCTCGATGCCGGCGCGGGCACGCCGAGCACGATCACTGGCAGTGCCGGTGCCAACACGGTGGTGGTGGGCACGGGCGGTACGCTGCTGGCCCAGGGCGACCTCGGTGCCGGCGTGGACACACTCGACGTGGTCGGCACCCTCGATACCGGCGGCGGCGTGTTCGCCCTCGGCGACGGCGACGACAACTTCGTGGTGCACGACGGTACCGTGGTGAACGGCACCATCGACGGCGGCGCCGGGCTGGACACCCGCACCTACGACATCGCCACCAGTGCCAACCTCGGCGCGCTGGTGAACTTCGAGGGTGTGACCAAGACGGGCACCGGCGTGCTCCACATCACCGGACCGGGCACGACCGACCTGCAGGAAGTACAGGTGCTCGGTGGCACGCTCGACGTGGCGGCCGGCGCGAGCGTCGCGGCCACGGCCGGCAGTTCGCTGGCGACGGTCGTAGGCACCGGCGCCACGTTGAACGTCGACGGCGCCTTCGGTTGCGGCACGGGCAACGACACGATGACGGTCGCCGGCACGCTCGGCGGCAGCGGTATCATCGACCTGTGCGGCGGCGACGACACCCTGACCCTCACCGACGGCGCGAACCTCGCCGGGCTGGCCAACCCGGTCGACGGCAACGTGGGTAACGATCGCGTGGTGCTCGACAACGCCGGCGCGATGACGCTGGACGGCAGCCGCCTGGCGAACTTCGAAGTGCTGCAGAAGGACAACGCCGGCGAAGCGACGCTGACCGGCATCCAGGCGTACAGCGGCGGCACGCTGCTCAACGGCGGCCTCCTCACCGTCGCCGGCCAGCTGGATACGCCCAGCATCGCCATGGGCGACGACACCGTGCTCAATGTCGACGGCACCGTGGAGGCGGCCGGCGGGACCGCGGCGCTCCTCAGTGGCAGCGCGGGCACCAACACCGTCAACGTGCGCACCGGCGGCCAGCTCGTCGCCAGCGGCGACCTGGGCGCCGGCGACGACGTGCTCGATGTCGCCGGCACCTTGTCGACCGGCGGTGGCACGCTGTCGCTGGGCGATGGCAGCGACACCTTCACCATCCACGACGGCACGGTGGTGACGGGCACGGTGGACGGCGGCGCCGGTATCGACACCTTCAACCCGGACATCGCCACCAGCGCGGACCTGGGCGCGCTGACCCACTTCGAAGTCCTCAGCAAGACCGGTGTCGGCACGCTCAACGTCAACGGTCCCGGGCAGTCGGACTTCCTCAGGGTGAACGTCCTCGACGGCACCTTGAACGTTGGCGCGGCCGGCGGCATCGGCGGCGTGCAGGACGCCACCGTCGCCAGCGGCGCGACGCTGCGCCTGGACGGTGGCTTCGGCTTCACCAGTGGCGACGACCGCCTGACCGTGGCGGGCACCGTGACCGGCAGCGGCACGCTCGACCTGGGCGACGGCAACGACACCTTCACCCTCCAGGACGGCGCAGATCTCAGCGGGCTGGGCACGCCGGTCAGCGGCGGCGCGGGGACGGACACGCTGGTGGCGGATCTGGCCGGCACCGCGGTCCTCGGCGGCGCCATCGACTTCGAGACGCTGACCAAAACGAACGTCGGCACGCTGACCATCGCCGGCCCTGCCGCCTCGGCCTTCACCACGGTCAACGTGGCCGGCGGCACGCTGGCGGTGGAAGCGGCCGGCAGCCTGAGCGGCGTGCAGAGCGCGACCGTGGCCAGCGGCGCCAGCTTCGTGGTGAACGGCACGGTGCAGTTCACGCCGGGCGCGGACAGTTTCCTCGTCGCGGGCAACGTCGGCGGCCTGGGTACCATCGACATGCTCGACGGCGACGATACGCTGACCCTGCAGGACGGCGCGGACCTGTCCGGCCTGGCCGCACCGATCAACGGCGGCGCAGGCAATGACACCCTGGTCGCGGACTACGCCGGCGACGCCACGCTCGGCGGGGCGACGAATTTCGAGACGCTCGCCAAGACCAACACCGGCACGCTGCACGTGGCCGGCCCGGCGCCGTCCGACTTCACCACGGTGCAGGTCGAGGGCGGCACGCTGGACGTGGGCCCGGACGGCAGCCTCAGCGGCGTGACCACCACCACGGTGGCCGGCGGCGCCACGCTCAACGTCGATGGCGGCTTTGCCGGCTCGGCGGGCAACGACACGATGAGCGTGGCCGGCGCGATCACCGGCCACGGCGCGATCGCCTTCGGCGATGGCGACGACACCCTGACCCTGCACGACGGCGCGGACCTCACCGGTTTCACCGGCTTCCTCGACGGTGGCGCCGGAAGCGGGGATACGGTCGCGCTCGACAACGCCGGGGTCCTGACCTTCGGGGCCGGCACCGTGTCCAACTTCGAACTCCTGCACAAGACCAATACCGGCACGGCCACGCTGACCGGCATACAAAGCTATAGCGGCGGCACCACGATCGACGGGGGCGGGCTGAGCGTGGCCGGTGCCCTGTCCACGCCCACCGTGGCGATGGGTGACGATACGGCGCTGACCGTCGACGGCAGCCTCGACGCCGGCCCCGGCGCGGCGTCGGTGATCACCGGCAGCGCGGGCGCCAACACGGTGACGATTAACGGCACGGCCCTGGCCAGCGGCGACCTCGGCGCGGGCGACGACGTTCTGGACGTGACCGGTACGCTCGATACGCTCGGCGGGACCTTCGCGCTGGGCGACGGCAACGACAGCTTCGTGGTGCACGACGGCACCGAGGTGAACGGCACCGTCGACGGTGGCGCCGGTCTCGATACGCGCGTGTACGACATCAACCAGACGGCCAACCTGGGCGCGCTGGTGAACTTCGAAGGCGTCACCAAGACCGGCACCGGCGTGCTCAACATCACCGGACCCGCGGCCACCGACCTGCAGGAGGTGCAGGTGCTGGGCGGCACGCTGCATGTGGGGCCGGCGGGCAGCGTCGTGGCGATGGCCGGCAGCCCCTTGAACACGCTCGTGGGCAGCGGCGCGACCTTGCAGGTCGATGGCAGCTACGGCTGCGGCGACGGCAACGACACCATGACCGTGGCGGGCACCGTGTCCGGACAGGGCACGATCGACCTGTGCGGTGGCGACGACGTGCTCACCCTGCAGGATGGGGCGCAACTGGACAGCACGATCAGCGGGGGCGGCCACGCCAACGGCGATACCGTCGTACTCGACAGCGCCAGCGCGTTGGCCTTCGACGCGACCCGCACCATCAACTTCGAGTACCTGCGCAAGGAAGGCGCCGGTGTGGCGACGCTGAACGGTGCGCAGAGCTTCGTCAGCGGCACGACGATCGACGGCGGCACCCTGAACGTGGCCGGCCAGCTGGAAACGCCCACGGTGGCCCTGGCCGACAACACGGCGCTCCAGGTGAACGGCGTGGTGCAAGCCGCCGGCGGCGCGCCGGTCGCGCTCAGCGGCAGCGCCGGCACCAATACGGTGACGGTGGGTGCCGGCGGCGTGCTGAAGGCCACGGGCGACCTGGGCGACGGCAACGACCTGCTGGATGTGGCCGGCACGCTCGACACCGCTAGTGGCAGCCTTCTCCTCGGCGCGGGCGACGACACGCTGACCATCCACGACGACACGCGCCTCGTTGGCACGGTGGTCGCCGGCGCGGGCAACGACACCTTCAATGCCGACATCGCCACCCAGGCCGACCTGGGTGCGGTGCAGAGTTTCGAGACGCTGCAGAAGAGCGGCGCGGGCGTGCTCAACGTCAACGGCCCGGCAAGTTCGGACTTCACCACGGTGAACGTCGACGCCGGCACGCTGAACGTGACGGCGGCCGGCAGCATCGCGGCGAGCAGCACCACCGTCGCCGCCGGCGCGACGCTGCAGGTCACCGGCGCCTATACGGGCACCGCCGGCGACGACAGCTTCATCTCGCGGGGTACGGTGCGCGGGGCCTTCGCGTTCGGTGGCGGCAACGACAGCGTCGACTTCATCGGCGGCGACATGAGCGGCGTCACCGCGCTCGACGGCGGCGCCGGCAGTGACCGGCTCGGGTTTGGCGGCCAGACGCTGGACGGCCGTACCCTTCCGGCACTGACCGGCTGGGAGCGCGTGGACCTGCACGACGGCACCTCGCTCACCCTGGACAACGCGTTCGATCTGGCGGGCGGCGTCCTCGCCATCGATGGCACTTCGAGCTTGCTGGCTCACGCCGGCGCCGCGATCCACGGCGATGTCGAAAATGCGGGCCTGATCGACGTCGGCGCAAACCGGCTGGCGATCGGCGGCAACTACACGGGCGTCGACGGCTTGCTGCGCCTGACGGTGTCTCCGGCCACCCTCAGCGCCGGCGGCCTGGACATCGATGGCGACGTGCGCGGTACCACCCGTCTGTCCTTCAACAGCGATGGCAGCGACACCAGCGGGGCAGGGAAGACCTCGATCCTGGTGATCGCCAGCCCGCACGACGATCCGGCGACCACCGGCGGCTTCGTCGCCGACACCACCGCGGATGGCACGGTGCGTTTGGCTGGCAGTCTGTTCCCCTGGACCTTCGGTCAGGAAGCGGACCACAACTGGTATCTGAATGCCCAGGCCGGCCTCCTGCCGGAAATTCCCGCCTATGGCGTCCTGCCCACCCTGGGTCTGGTGCTCGCGCGGCAGGACGACGACCTGGTGCACCAGCGCCTGGCCGGCATCCGCGGCACGGAACGGCCGGCGTGCGGACAGGAACCGGAGCAGCGGAGCGAGGGCGCAGGCACCAACCTCGTCGACGACTGCCACGGGGTCTGGGTGGCGGCAACCGGCAGCAGTACGGACCTGGGTGCGGATCCGGGATTCGCAGCCTCGGGCAGCAACGTCGGCCTGTATGTCGGCATGGACTATGCCGCGGAGAGCGACGGGCAGTCGGTGCGGATCGGTGCCTACCTGGGCTATCTGCACGGCAACTACTGGACCAACGGCAGGAACTCGACCGGGCTTCCTTCCACCGGCGCGGCCGGCATCCGCCTGGATGCGCCGGTCGGCGGTTTCTACGGGAGCATGCACTGGAGCAACGGTGCCTACGTCGAGATGGTGGTCAGCGCGCAGGATCCGCGAGCCCGCGTGCGCACGACCGACGCGTACAGCGAATCGCTCGACGGTGGCGGCGTGACGGTAAGCGCCAAGGCCGGCCAGCGCTACGACCTCGACAACGGCTGGAGCGTGGAGCCGCACCTGAAACTCACCGCCAGCCAGGTGGAGTGGCACGACAAGGTCGATGCCGCCGGCCGCCAGCTGGCCTTCAGCAACCACTGGGTCAATGCGGCGCGGGCGGGCGTGCGCGTGGAGAAGGCCTTCGTCACCGAGGGCGGCGCGCGGATCAAGCCCTGGGTGACGCTGGCCGTCGAAGACAGCTTCCACCAGGGTCGCGACGGCTTGCAGATCGCCGAACCAGGCGCGGACGGCACCGCGCTCGCGCTGCCGAACCAGGACCTGGGCACGAGCTTGCGCCTCGACGCCGGCGTCGAAGCGAAACTCAACACGCGAGTCAGCCTGTTCGGCGTCGTCTCCGCCGCCCAGGACCTGCGTGGAAGCAACTTCCGGGAGCGCGCGGCGAACCTTGGCGTGAGGGTGCGTTGGTGAGCGAAAGATAATGCGGCCTTGCGCGATCTGCAGAGCGCATCACAACACTCCGGCTTCGCGGTGATGAGCATGGCGCGACCATCACCCCCAGGGAGAGTGCGCCATGCGGAATCCGGTTCGGATGTCTCGTACGAAGATCATGCTCGGATTGACGCTTGCGGCGGCCGGTATCATGGCGCCGCCTGTGTCGCTTGCAGCCTCTACGGGCTATACAGGCATTTTCGGCGGCGGCCCGATCTACAAGAACCCGTCCAGGACGCTCAGCGAGCTTGGCCCTTCCGGGTTCAATGAAGTGATCGTGTGGAGCGTCGAGGTCATGGCCAACGGCGACCTCAACTTCAACGGCGAATTTCCGCTGGTCTCCAATGGCAAGTACATCGGCGCGCAGACCTATCCCTCATTCGCCGGCACGCTCGCCAGCCTCAAGTCGGCTGGCGTGAAGCGCATCACCTTCAGCATCGGTTCGTCCAACATCGGCGATTTCCAGCACATCAAGGCACTGGTCAACAGCACGGGTTCGGGCGGCGGCACCAGCTCGCAAAGCACGCTGTACAAGAACTTCCAGGCGCTGAAAGCCGCCATCCCATCCATCGACGCCATCGACCTGGATGACGAGAACAGTTATGACG